>JAESSR010000279.1 GCA_016764015.1 Phycisphaerales bacterium | reverse complement strand
AGGAGCATGACGGCGCCTCCTGGGTTTGTGCCATCGTTGAAGTGAACCCCGACCGCTGACCAGATTCCCATCGAGTTGAACTCGGTATCCCACACGCCGCCCATTGGCGTGCCCGCAGTCCATTCGTCCTCATCGACATAGGATTCCATTCCTGCGGGGACATCTCCTGACCCGCCATCGACGGGGTATCGTCCTTCGTTTGCGTTGTAGTATTCACAGGTATCGGCGTAGGTCTTGAGGCTCGAAATAAACGCACCAATCCGAGCATCTTGGGTCGCGCCTGCAAACTGGGGCACAACGATGGCTGCGAGGATGCCGAGAATGACGACGACGATGAGGATTTCAACGAGAGTAAAGGCCTTGCGGGCGTGGGCGTGCATCCTTAGAATGTACGAACCGTTGGCGTGTATACCAACTCATTGAGTTGGAACTCAGATTATTGGGACCGGTACAATCGCTACAAAGCTCTATTTTTAGAGTTCTGGTGCGAATCCCCTACGCATGGTGTTCTCGCAGGATGCTCTTGGGTCGACGAACTGGTGGAGGTAGTCTGGGCCGCCGGCTTTGGAGCCTACGCCGGACATGCCGAAGCCGCCGAAGGGTTGTCGGGCGACGAGTGCGCCGGTGCATCCTCGGTTGATGTAGAGGTTGCCGACGCGGAAGTCTTTTTTGGCTTGGTTGATGTGTGCGGGTTTTCGGGTGAAGACGCCGCCGGTGAGTTTGTATTTGTGGGTGTTGGCCAAGCGCATCGCTTCGTTGAAATCTTTGGCGTGGATGACGGCGAGGACTGGGCCGAAGATTTCTTGGGTGTAGATGGTGCTGGTTTCGGTGACGCCGGTGAAGATGTGCGGTGCGATGAGGTCGTTGATACCAGCGGGGATGTTGAAGTCGCCTGTGCCGACGAGTTCGGTGAGTCCTTCATCATTGGCTGATTGAATAAACCTGCGGATGTTGTCGGCTGCTTCTTTGTCGATCACGGGAGAGACATCGGTGTTGGGATCATCGGGTGCGCCCAGGATGAGGGTCTTGGTGGATTCGCCGAGGCGTTCTAAAAAGAGTTTCATGCGTGGGCCATCGGGGCCTTGGGGATCGACGACGATGCAGCGCGAGCATGCGGAGCATTTTTGCCCTTGGAACCCGAAGCTTGAGTATCGCACGCCCAAGACAGCTTCATCAAGATCGGCGGAGGCGTCGACGATGATGGCGTTCTTGCCGCCCATTTCGCAGATGACGCGTTTGACCATCGCTTGGTCTTCGGAGGTTTCGCCGGCGGCTTTGATGATGTCGAGTCCGACAGCTTTACTGCCGGTGAAGGCGATCAGCGCGATGCGTGGATCACGGACGAGTGCCGCGCCGGTGGTCTCGCCGGGTGCTGGGCAGAAGTGGATGACATGCTTTGGCGCGTTGAAGGCGTTGAGTGCCTCGGTGATGATGTCGAAGAGGACTTTGGCGATCCCGGGCGTTTGCTCGGCGGGTTTGAGGACGACGGTGTTGCCCGTGACAAGGGCCGCGACGGTCATGCCACAGCAGATCGCGAGGGGAAAGTTCCAGGGCGAGATGACGACGGCGACGCCTTTGGGTTGATACCACATTTCGTCGAGTTCGCCAATGAACTTGCCGAGCCGTTTGGGGGTGAAGAGTTCGGGTGCGGTGCGGGCGTAGTAGGCGCAGAAGTCGATGGCCTCGCAGACATCAGCGTCGGCTTCGTGCCAAGTCTTGCGTGCCTCTTTGCAGACGATCGCCGAGAGTTCGTCGCGCCGATCGGTCATGATCGATGCGATGCGCTCGAGGATTTGGGCTCGTTTGATTGGGTCGAAGTCTCGCCACGCGGGGAAGGCATCGTGTGCTTTGGCGATCATTGCTTCGCCTTGTTCGACCGTGTGATCGTTGGCGATTGAAGGAACGGTGGTCGATGCCATCGTGCGTGCGAAGGCGTTGCGTTGGGATTCCTCAGCGAAGTCACGCAGCGGAGCCGAGTAGAATGGGCGGTTGTTGCCGATGTGTTCGTTGGTTGGCGAGAGTTGATGGCGTTCGGGGGCGATCTCGTAGAGGTCGGTTGGCAGCGTGCCCTTGTGTTGGGTTGTCGGATCGGCGAGGAGTGTGGCGGTGTCGGCGTTGTCGAGGAATCCGGATTTGAGCCAAGATTCGTTGGAGGTGTTTTCGAGGAGTCGGCGGACGAGGTACGCCATGCCGGGGATCATCTCGCCGACGGGGACATATTCGCGGACGCGGAGTCCCATTTTCTCCGCAGCGTATTTGAGTTGATCGGCCATGCCGTGGAGCATCTGGAGCTCGATGGCTTTGCGTGGGATATTTCGTTTGTCGAGTCCGGCGAGCGCAGCAGCGATCGAGCGGACATTGTGCGAACCCAGCGCGAGTTTGATGCCGCCCTCGCCGGGCTTGGTCGGGCAGGCATCGAGGAAGACCTCGACCATCTGCTCGAAGCATTGGTCGGTTTGCCATTTTTCGTTCCAGACCGGGCAGGGCCAACCCTCTTGCTCGGCGTGGATGGTCTCGAAGTCCCAATAGGCCCCCTTGACGAGGCGAACCGTGACAACTTTGCCGGTTTTCTTGGCCCAGTTGGCGATGCGTTTGGCATCATCGACGCCGCTCTTAAGGTAGGCCTGCATGGCGAGCCCGGCCTCGAAGTCCACGGCTTCGCATGCGTGCATGAATGTGTCGAGGGTGAGGTCTTTGAGCTCGTATTGTTCCATGTCGAAGTTGATGAGCACGCCGTTGGATTTGGCGGCTTCAAAGACAGGCGTTGCACGGCGCATGAAGTCGGCGATGGCGGCTTGGGGTGCGATCGGGTTGAAGTTGGCACACAGGCTCGTCACCTTGATCGAAACATTGACACGAGGAACCACGCCGAGGTGATCGGATTCGAGGCGATCGGTGTGTGTCCACGCCGATGCCTCATCAACAAGGTTGTTGACAAGATCAAGATACTTGGCTTGGTAGGCATCCGCCTCGGCGTTGGAGACGCAGGCTTCGCCGAGGAGATCGACGGAGAAGGCGATGCCGTCTTTCCAGAGCTTGCCGAGCATGGGCAGCGCATCGTTGGCGTCGGTGCCAGCGATGAAGTTCTTGGCCATGTTGTTGATCTGCGACGAGATCGTTTTGGTCATCATGCCCTTGGCGACGCCACCGGCTTTAAGCCCAAGGTCCATGAACGGTGGTGCCTTGACTCCTGGTTGGGTGAGGTAATCGACGAGATGATCATGGACCATCTCGGGGGTGGTCAGCGATGGGAAGGCATCGACAAAGCGGAAGAGTTGGACCTTGAAGTTGTGGTCTTTCATGGACCAGTCCATGAGTTTGTCCTGGTAGAACTTGGCCGAGAGCAAGCCCGATTTGTGGTTCTTGGCGATGTCGAGCATCTCGGTGCCGACACTTCTGATGGCGGCTTCGCGCTCGGGTGTTGATGTGGTTGCAACCGGAGGCCTCGTCGCTGGTGCAGGGGCAACAGCAGTTGTCGCTGCTGGAACCTTTGCGGACGGGGATTTCGATTTACGACCAAATAACGCCATTGATGGACTCCGAGTTGGAGGTGTTGTATCAGGGATTTCGATTCCTGAAAAGTGGACGGGATTCTAGGTGCATATATGGGCTCTGGTTTGATTTGGCGTTGGCAGATTCGACCGGATACACTTGGGTATGGGATCAGACCAAACCAGCCAGATTGCACTGACGATTGGGAACTTCGATGGGGTTCACATTGGGCATTGTGCGCTTGTGGGGCGGTGCCGGGAGGCTGTTGGGTCCAATGATCAAACTGGTGACCAAACAGGTGGAAAAGTGATCGCATTGGCGTTCTCGCCTCACCCGATGATGGTGCTCAATCCTGAGCAAGCACCGGGGGCGATTGAGCCGATTGAGATTCGGATTGATCGGCTCAAGGCCGCGGGTGCAGACGAGGTGGTGGTGCTCGAACCCACGCCTGAACTGCTTTCGATGTCTGCTCAGGGGTTTGTGGATCATGTGATCGATACTTATCATCCGACGGTGATGGTGGAAGGGACGGATTTTCGGTTCGGAAAACGCCGAGCAGGCACGCCTACGGTGCTCAAAGAGCTCGCCTCGGTGCGCGGGGTTGAGGTGCAGATCGTGCCTGCGGTGGAGGTTGCGTTGACAGATCAATCGATTGTGAAGGCATCATCGACGATGGCACGGTGGTTGATCGCACACGGTCGAGTCCGCGATGCGGGCTTTGTGCTTGGTCGCCCGCATGAGTTGATTGGGACTGTGGTGCAGGGTGATCAACTTGGTCGACAGATCGGATTCCGCACGGCGAATCTGAAGACTGATTCCATGCTCCCATGTGATGGCGTCTATGGCGTGGTCGTGGTGCTCCCCGATGGGACCGAGTATGGCGGGGCGATGAATATCGGTGTGCGTCCAACGGTCGATGGCACAGAACGGCGGGCCGAGGTGCATGTGTTTGATGCGGATGGTTCGCCTTGGATGCCGGGTGATGGGTTCCCGGAATATGGATGGGATATCACAGTGAAGATGATCGGGTGGGTGCGCGATCAGATCAAGTTTGCTTCGGTTGATGTGCTCAGCGAACAGCTCGGGCGCGATGTCGTGCGGGCGAAGAGCATGGTGCAGGCGATGATGGCGGAAACAGTATGAGTGTGCATATTCCAAAGCCTGGTTCAAAGGTGCTTGTCGCGATGTCGGGCGGGGTGGATTCATCCGCAGCCGCGGCGATCTTGATTGAGCAGGGCTACGAAGTCGTCGGATGCTTTATGCGCCTTGGATCACCGGGCGAAACGATCGATGAGATGGTGGAATATGACACGGCGGGGGTGTCGTGCGATCCGAGTAAGGTCAAGATCGGGCATCAGGGATGTTGTTCGGTGGGTGATGCCGCCGATGCGCGCGAGGTTGCGGCCAAACTGGGCATCCCGCTCTATGTGTGCAACTTCAAGAAGGACTTTGGGAAGATCATCGATTACTTCGTTGATGAATACGCCAAGGGACGCACGCCCAATCCGTGTGTGCGATGCAACGATTGGCTCAAGTTCGGAAAGCTCCACGAGTACGCCCATCAGATCGGCGCAGAGTTTATCGCGTCTGGGCATTACGCTCGGATTGATCGGTCGGGCGATGAACCGAGGCTTCTGCGCGGGCTCGATAATGATAAAGATCAGAGCTATGTGCTCTACGGTGCGCCTAAAGATCGGCTCGCGGAGATGCTGCTGCCGATCGGAGAATACGCGACCAAGGCCGAGGTTCGGGCTATTGCGGAGAAGTATGACCTGCCCGTGTTTGATAAGCCAGACTCGCAAGAGATATGCTTCGTGCCGGACAATGACTACGCCGGGTTGGTCGAACGCCGACGACCGGAGCTGCGGATCAAAGGCAAGATTGTTGATATCCACGGCGAGCAGCTCGGTGAACACGAAGGACAGCACAAGTTCACCATCGGGCAACGCCGAGGCATCGGGGTCGCGGTGGGCAAGCCGATCTATGTGATCGATAAGAACGCCGAAACGAACATCGTCACCGTCGGATCAAACGATGACCTGATGGCCAGTTCATGCGTCGCCCACGAAGCGAACTGGTTGATTGATGAAGCGCAGTTGAGCGATTGGTACCCGGTGCTCGCCCAGCATCGCTACAACGCTGATCCGGTGGTGGCCAAGATCCGATTGATCGATCGTGTTGATACCGACACGCCTTCCGGTCGAGTTGGTTGCTTTGAGTGTGTGTTCGATGAGCCTCAGCGGGCGGTCACACCAGGGCAGGCGATTGCGATTTATGATCTGCAAACGCCTGAGATTGTGATCGGTGGGGGATGGATCGAATCTGTTGGAGAATCTGTTGGTACAGATGCTGACCCCGACTAAACACCGGCCCTACACTGTGCGTATGGAATTTGATGAAGCTGATACCAACTACCTCGCCGCCTATATCTCTGGCATGAACGCCGCGACCTTTGATCGTGATGAAGACCCGGCGGTCGATGAGGACGGGCATGTGATCAACGGCACGATCATCCGTCGGCTCGATGATCACGGCTCGATGGTGCCTGTGCGTGTGCGGATTGGGCATGGGGTTGCCGCACAGACGGCGGCTCAAATGCTCCGTAAAATGGCTGATATGCTCGAAGATGAGCCTTCATTCTTGAATGATCGTGCAGGCGCAGCCATCCGTCGATTGCCCGATGGCACCAGCCAACGCAAGCAGCTCACCATCGAAGGCATGCTCGCAGCATCGCAAGAGTTGTCCGTCGAAGAACGCAACAAACTCCATGCGATGCTCGATCAGATCCGGATTCAGATCGATGATCCGAAGAAACCAAAGCCAGATTATCCAGATGATGGGATGCTCTGATTTTTCTGAACGAGCCGCGACCGTGAGGGAGCGGTTTTTTATTTGGTTGCGAGTTCTTGGAGCAGCCGAGCAGTCAGCAGTTCTACCCGCTTGACCTCTCGCGTCACCGCGATGCGTTGCATCTCCATCCAGAACCAAATTTTGAGCATACTTATGGTGATGCTGCATGTGAGAAACCCAATACTCCAGGCGATGAGTTCCTTGGTGACATCGGTATCGAAGAACCTCACCGCACAGTAGATCGCCAGTCCTAAAAACACAAAGGAAAAGAACATCACGCCCATAGTGGCAATCTTGTTTCCGTTCTTGAAGACACCAATGACTTGTTGATCGAGCCGAAGCCCGTCGTTGGGATTACCGATCATCGCAGCGTCATCGCGGCTGAGTGCTTTACGGATTTGGTCGTCGAGGTTTTTCATGTCGTTCATTGTGTGCTCCTTTCGAGCAAATGCTTGAGTTGTTTTCTCGCTCGTGCGAGACGGGTCTTGGCGGTGCCTGTGGGTATGTCGAGAGCAACTGCGATCTGTTCGATTGTGCCGTTGTCCATATAAAACAGATACACCACATCTTGAAGCTTGCGATCAAGATGACCGATCGCTTCACGGATGATGTGTGAGTCATTGTCTTGTCCCGGAGGCTCGGCTTCTCTGCTAGTCTCATTGAGCGTCGATTCAATCGTGCGGTGTTTGATCCGCAGCTTGATCCAGTCAGCCGCCTTGTGATGCACTATCCGTAAAGACCACGCTCCGAACATCGCCGGGTCTTTCAACGAGCGAATCCCGCGTGCGATCCCGATCCATGCCTCTTGCATCACTTCTTTGGCTCCATCAGAATCTCGGGTAAGCCGCAGGGCTCTGGCTTTGAGCCTTGGCGTCCAGATTCCGACGAGTTGAGTCAACGCTTCATCAGAACCACCCTGGGCTTGGAGCACCAACAACTCGCTGAGGATGTCTGCGGGTTGGCGGGGTTTGATGCTCATGCACAGGTATTGTCCATCCTCAAGCCTGTTTGGTTCTCTGAAAGCCTCAGAGATTGAAAAAATCGTGATTTGGAGCCGAAAATCGTGCTCAAGACCCAAAGAATCGAGCGAAACAATCCACCTTGCGGGCTATTATTTACCCATTGATCGCACATGTGATCAAGCAACACAGGTCGGCGGCTCAAGCGGTGGGGTGTTCCCACTTCAAAGCACGCGGCGGAAGGATAAAACCATGCCATTACCAGTAGACGAAAAAGCACAAATCATCAAAGACTTCGGACGCAAAGAGGGCGATTCAGGTTCACCTGAAGTCCAGATCGCTTTGTTGACCGCACGCATCAAGCAGGTTGCGACTCACCTCAAAGAAAACAAGGGTGATGTTCATAACCGCCGAGGCTTGGTCATGATGGTTTCTCGCAGGAACAAGCTCCTCCGATACATCGCACGCAAAGATCGTCCGGCGTATCTCGATACGATCAAGCGTCTTGGCTTGCGTAAGTAAAACGAATTATTGCCCCGCGTGTCTGAAAAGATACGCGGGGCATTGTTGTAAAAGGCTCTTCATTTGGAAGAGTCGGTTGTAGAGAAGAACCATCGGCCCAAGCACGACATCAAGTCGTGCGCGAGGTTGGGCCGAATCTGTTGGCGATCCGCAGTGAGCATCACAGTGATGCATCAACGGATCTCGCGAGTACCTCGCACTCGTGAACGATATTAAAAACGATATCGCT
>JAESSR010000278.1 GCA_016764015.1 Phycisphaerales bacterium | reverse complement strand
GTGATGGGGGGGTGGCCGGCGAGGCCGTGGCGGCGGGTGAGGATTAGGCGATCTCGGTCGTTGAGTTGGTCGAGAATTGTTGGAATCCGTGGATCGGGCATGAGCCAGCGTTGCCAGGGGTTGATGATCTTGGTCCAGTCTTGGATGATGTGCCCAGGGGGGATTCGTCGCATGGCTTTGCCGGTGCTTGTCGGCTGGGCGACATCAGGCTGTTGGGAGGCGAAGCGGGTGATTGCTAAACCAGCCGGAGCGGCGATTCGACCGGCGTGTGATGGATCGAAACGGTCGATCGCATCGCTGACGATTCGGATGCTTGCTAGGAGCAAGAACGAGGCGCGGGATGGATCGAGCGTGTCGATCGGGCCTGCGATTTGGTGTTCGATCGTTGAGAGGACGAGGGTGAGTTGTGAGCGGACGAGTTCGATCTTGAGCATGCCTGCGAATCGGAGATTGGTTTCGATGGCATCAAGCTCGGGGCTCGATGGTGATGAGTGATTGAGTGATTGGAACTGTGCGCTGGCGCGGGCGATGAGCAGGGCGAATGCTTTGGCGCGTGTGTGTTCTTCGTAGCCTACGGTTGGTTGTCGGACGCGCATGGAGGCGATGAGTGCACAGAGGTCGGTTTGCGGAGCGTGTATATCTAAGGCTGTCACGGCTGGTGAATCGAGGACATGCTCGGTGTCTGATGGTGATTCGTAAGTGAGCGGGAGATCAAAGGATTCGATCAATCCAACACGGGCGGCGTTGATGGCGCGGAGGGTTGCGTTGTGTGATCGCCCGGTGTGTTTGGCGATTTGTGCGGGCTCGATGCCTCTTAAAGTCGCGCGGAGCGCGAAGCGTTGATCGCGTGTGGTGGTTGGGGCGAGATCGGTGAAGATGGGCGATGGTGATTGGTTATCTATGCGGATGAGTGCTTTGCGGATGCCTTCGTGCGAGTGTCCGGTGCGCATGGCTATGCGGGCGGCGGCTTGCGAGCGGGACCAGTTGAGGCGGCGGCGATAGACGATTGCCCAGCGTGTGAACTTGGCGAGCTGGGAATCTGCGATGCGATCGAACCGGGCGGCTTTGCCCAGGCGTTTGGTGTTGAGCGATTCGAACCATTCGACCGCGGAGAGCATGAAGATGACGGATCGGCGTCCGCCACCGAGATCGAGGCGACGGGCGATGAGTCCGAGTCGGCGGTAGCGTTCGATGGTTTTGCGTGAGACGCTCCAGCGATTGGTGAGCGAGTCGATGGTTTCGTAGGGTTCGTGGATGTCGTCGGTGGTTAAGCCTGCGGCTTCGGAGATTTTTTCGGCGATGGCTGAGAGGTCGCCTCGGAGTGCTTCGCCAGGGACGAGATCGGGCGAGGTGATTTCTGGGCGGTAGCCTGTGATTCGGAAGACGATCCAGTCTTGCGGGTAGATGCCTTTGGGGTCGATCTGCGGGGCGAGCTCGTCAATGCGTTGTAGGTGACGAACGAGCGTTGGTTTCGATGCGTACCCGAGCTCGGTGGCGAGTTGGATAATGCAGGGGACTTTGGCTTGGGATACAGCGGGCATTGGGGGAGTTTATGCCCGCGGGAGAGGCGATGGGGGAGAAGAAGATTAAGAGGAATTGGGGAGAAGAGTTCAACGCAGAGGACGCAAAGATCACGCAGAGGTGCAGAGGAGAGAGGGGGCTGAGGGGGGATGAGAGGAATGTGGATAGATGATAGGAGAATAGTCGATAGAGAGATGTTCATTTATAAGGAGATAGCATATGGGCTTGTTTCGCGTATTCCGGTTCGAGAGTGTTTGTTTTGTCGGCTTGCTGTTGATGTTCGCGGGCGGTGCTCGGGGTCAAGATGGTGGCGTGCTGTGTGATGATGACCGGCTTGGGATGATTGTTGAATCAAGTGCTTACGAGATTGTTGTTGATGGCGACCGAGTGTATGTAATGGTTGGGTTGGAAGGGTTGCGGATTTATGATGTTTCGGATCCGATTGCGCCCGTGTTGGTTGGGAGCTATCCGGAGACTGGGCGAATAGTTGTTGATGGCGACAGGGTGTATATCGCGAGGGATTATGGCATCGATGTGCTCGATGTGAGCGATCCGGCGGCTCCTGTATCGCTCGGGTTCTTCCAAGGCGAAGAGTATCTTACTTTTCCGCTGAACGGGTGGGAACTGGTTGGCGATGTGATTTACATGGCGAGCAGCCAGGTGGGGTTGATGTTGTTTGATGTCAGCGATCCTGCCAATATTGTGCAGCTTGAAACATATGGTGGGTTTCTTGAAGTCTACGGTGTGCTTCAGGCGAACGGGCATCTTTATGTGAATAGAAATGGTCTTGAAGTGCTTGATGTGAGTGATCCTCGATCGCCTGTGCTTGCGCATACATTGGATTGGATGAATCTGTATCAGAAGTCGGATGCTTCTGGGTCGTTGATGTATCTTGTCGATAGCGAGAGGTTCTCCATCTTTGATATCAGCAATCCGAGCGAGATGAATCTTGTTGGTTCGGTAGCAATGAATATCTCTCATTGGTTTTATCAAAATGTGCATGTGGCCGATGGACGGGCGTATCTCTCAACGGATGGTTCGGTGGAGGTGATTGATGTTGCTGATCCTGCGAACCCGGCATACTTGGGCACATACAGCATATTGAACGCTCACAACACTCAAACGATTGACGATATTGGGTATGTCGCGTCGGGGGATGGGCTTCATATTCTTGATGTGAGTAATCCCGGTACGCCTGAGGTTGGGTTTGTTGAAACGGTTGGTGCGGCACGGAGCGTGGTTGTTGATCGGGGCTTGGCGTATATCGCCGATGCCATTTTTAATCAGTCAAGTTTAACGAGCGGTCTTCGGATTGTGGATGTGAGTGATCCAACGGCGCCCGAGTTGATCGGGTCAATCAACTTGATTGGGCCGACATGGGATTTGGTTGTCGATCAGGATTTGGTGTATACCGCGGATGGGTACTTTGGGTTTCATATTGTTGATGTTTCCCAGCCTGAGCTGCCGGTTGTGATTGGTGGATATGACACGGAGCGGGAAACGATTGATCTCGATGTGAAAGATGGCGTTGTGTATGTTGCTGATGCGTTCTCATTTTTAATCTTTGATGCGAGCGATCCGTCGAATATAGAGTTGTTGGCGGCCGAGGATATCAAAGCGCAAGCTGTTATGGTTCGTAGCGGCATTGCGTATGTGGCTGAGGACAGGATTGGTGTTCATGCCTTTGATGTCAGCGACCCCAGCTCGCCGATTCTTCTTGGTTCGTATATCCCAAAGAGTTTTTATAGCAATTCTTACGGCTATGGGCTTGAGCTTGTGGGCGATGAGCTATTTGTTGTGGGTAGTGGGTTTGGGCTGAAAGTTTTAGATGTGAACGATCCAAGTTTTATTCAACTCGTTAGTGAGCGTGATATCTTTAGGCCGCTCAATCATGGCATTGCTGTGGAAGGGCGCACCGCGTATGTTGTCGATGATCGGTTTGGTTTACAGATTCTGGACCTTGATGCGCAAGGTGGTCCGTCGCGGATTGGTTCTTACCATGTGCCTTGGGGTGCAGAGGGTGTCTTTGTTGCTGACGGGCTTGCGTATGTGGTTGATGGGGACGGCGGCGGATTGCACATCGTGGACATCACGGATTCTTGCAACGGTTGCAGTGCGGATATGAATGGTGATGGATCGCTCAATTTCTTTGATGTCTCGGCGTTCCTTGCTGCGTTTGCTGCGATGGAACCTGCGGGCGACTTTGATGGCGATGGAAGTTTCAACTTCTTTGATGTGAGTGCGTTTTTGGTGGCGTTTGGCGAGGGGTGTTCGTGAGTTGAGAACGGTTTGGGTATTGGGTTATTGAGTAGAGCGTGGTTAGAAATCTCTTCGAGATTTTAACCACGGCACCGGGGAGGATGAGTCATGGAACCCAGCATATTAAACTGAGCTATTCGTAATTTTGATTGGCGACTTGTTCGTGGATGTGCCAGTAGTGGGTGAAGGATTCGGCGAAGGTGTAGGACTTCATGGCTTGGATGCCTGCGTTGCCCATTGCGGTTCGTTTGGTGTCGTCTATGGCGAGATCGACGATGGTGTCGATCCATTGAGATTTGGTTTCGGGGGTATTTGTGGCGGGTAAGACGAACCCGGTGCGATGATCGGCGACGATTTCCTTTGGGCCTCCCTGGTCGGTGACGATGACGGGTAATCCCGAGGCTTGGGATTCCATGACGACTTGCCCGAGCGTGTCGGTGGTAGAGGGGAAGATGAAGAGATCGCACGAGCTGTAGAGGGTGGCGAGTTCGAGGCCGTTGCGGAACCCGAGGAAATGGGTGTTGGTGTTGGCGAGATTGGATTCCATTTGTTTTCGGTATGGGCCGTCGCCGATGATGATGAGTTCGATCTTCTTGCCGACTTGAGCGATGCGCTTGACGATGGTTGGCCAGATGGATTCGAGCATCGGAAGGTTTTTCTCGGTGCTTACGCGCCCGCAGTAGATCGCTTTGATTGAATCCTGTTGTATCCCATGTTGTTTAATGGTATGCTTTTTCCAGATGGCTGGGTCGCGGAGTGTTGCATCGAACTTGGTGTTGTCGAATCCGGGCTTGAGGCGGAGGAGCTTGTGCCTAGGGATGCCTATGGCTTCAAGGCGTTCGGCGTAGTCGGCGCTGCGTGAAAATACGAATCGGAACTGTTTGTAGAAGGTGCCCATGAGCAATCGGCAGGCTGACGAGGCAACGCGGTTGTCGAAGAGTTCGTCGATGTAGGCTGGAAAGTCTGTGTGGTAGACCCCGACGATGGGGACACGCATGAGTTTGGCGGCGAGCATCCCGACCATGCCGACTGGTCCTGGGGTGGAGATGTGGATGACATCGGGGCGGTATTGATCGGCTGCCCTGAGCATGGCGAGCAGTGGAGGGACTGCGAAATCGAGTGTGTCGTAGCCGGGCATCTTCATCGCAAAGACGGGCTCGAAGTTGCGGACATTGTCT
>JAESSR010000277.1 GCA_016764015.1 Phycisphaerales bacterium | reverse complement strand
GTCCGAAGAAGAAGCCGCGGCGATGGAAGCGAAGATGGCCAAGGGCGAGTTGGACATGGATGACTTCCTCAAGCAGCTCAAGATGATGCGACGGATGGGATCGATGAAATCATTGCTCGGGATGCTCCCGGGTGTTGGCTCGGCGATCAAAGACATGGATGTTGACGAGAAGCAGTTTGATCGGACCGAAGCGATTATCGAATCGATGACGGCGAAGGAAAAGAAGCGACCTGAGATTATCAAGCTCTCACGCAAGCGTCGAATCGCCAAAGGCTCGGGTACTTCTGACAATGAAGTCGGCAAGCTGACCAAGCAGTTCGGGATGCTTGCCAAGATGATGAAGCAGATGGGCTCCATGGGCGCGGGTGGCAAGATGGCTGCAGCGAAAGCGATGGCGGGCGGCATGGGAGGAATGGGCGGGATGCCTGGGATGGGCGGCATGGGTGTACCTGGGTTCTCTATGAAGAAATCGACCAAGTCTGGTTCCGGCGGCAAGAAGCGTAAGCCCAAGGGCAAGAAGCGCAAATAAACTGCTCGATCTTCATGGAAGGATGAATGATGCCATTATCAACAGTTGGATTTGATGCTGATCGGATTGCCGAGATTGCTGACAAACTCTTTGAACTCAGCGATGACGCGATGGGGAAGGCTCGCACGAAGGGTGGATGGTCACGCAAGGAAATCCTTGGGCACCTGATCGATTCGGCGAGTGTGAATCATCAGCGAATTATTGAGTCACAACTCTGCGAATCGATTGTGTTTGCGGGCTATCAACATCAAGAATGGGTGAAGCTCAACGGCTATCAAGAGATGGAGTGGGAAGAGATTGTGACGATGTGGTGCGCGTACAACATGCTTGTGTGCACGATGGTCGAGCGGATTCCTGTTGATGTGATTGATAAGTTGCACGATGAGCACAGCTATCAAAGCACGGCATTTCGTGAGTTGTCAAGCGATGAGCCTTCGACCTTAGGATATTTGGTCGAGGATTACTTTGCACATTTGCAGTATCATCTTGATCAGATCATGAATGGTTGATCAGATCATGAACGGGTAGGCGCATGAAAGCTTACCGGACGGGTCGGGCTGTTTATTCTGGTTGATGTGGGCAAAGAGGCTACGAGTTTCTTTGTGTTCAATGGCTTTGTGTGTTTTTTATTTGTACCTCTCTTGTGGGACTCGGTGTCGGACGCACCGATCTGCTCGGAATTAGACACTCAATCAAGTCAGGTACACCAACAATGAACAAATCAACTCGGACATTGATCACAACGCTCGTTATCGGATCGGCTGCGGTCGCTTCGCATGCGGACATTATTTTTCAGGATGACTTTGAATCTGGGCTCAGCCTTTGGACAGGGAAAAATGATGGGGCACATCATGGATTCTTGACGAACGATCCGCTCGGCGGGCTCAATACTGTCCTGGCATTCAACGGGCTGATTGCCGGCGGTGACATGTTTAGTGAGAGCCCATTCTCGCTTGAATCAAACCAAAGCTATCGGATGTCGTTTGATTATCTCGGGCTTGCGAACCAGAACTCGAATGCTTCTGATACCGGTGGGTATGTAGGATTTTCTGTAGGAACTGCGGGGAATCATCGATGGATGTGGGCGACAGGATCAGTATCAGGAGCCGATGATGTGTTGATCGATGATGGAGCTTGGCACTCGTATCAGTTTGAGTTCACAACTGCGGATCTTTCGCTTGGTTCAAATGTGCGATTGATGATCGAAGATTTTAGTGGCTCCGGCGGATCCGCTGGTGATGCCTTCTTTGATAACTTCCAGATTGCAGCTGTTCCAGGACCAGGCGCAGCCGCGTTGTTTGGGATTGGTGGAGTACTCGTTGTGTCAAGACGAAGACGGTCTTAAACTGATCTGTACTTGCCCATAGCCAACTCGTTCATTTTACTGCACCTGAGAGTGATCCAGTGGGTCACTCTTTCGATGCTGTCTAATCGCTATCAATGGGGAGCGGGTCTTCGGCTCTTCCCTCGGCCCAGTCTTTGAAGCGGGGCCAGAAGATTTCTTGGATGAGGATCTTTACACACGCTGCGATCGGGATCGCGATCAGCATGCCGAAGATACCGAAGAGTGCGCCGCCGGCAAGTGATGCAAACAGGATGGTTGGTGTGTCCATGCCGGTACTCTTGCCTTGGATCTTCGGGGTGAGGACATAGTCGTCGAGTGCCTGTCCGATGAAGTAGAGGAGTGTTGGTGCGCCGATGACCCACCAGATTTCGCCTCGGAATCCGCCATAGCTTTGGAGCCAGAGGAGCGCGACGGCGATGGGTACACCGATGAGTGCGAGGTAGGGGACGATTGAGAGAAACGCAACGATCGGCCCGAGGATAAAGGCACCGGGGACGCCGATGAGAAAGAATCCGATGGAGAAGATGATCGCTTGGATGAAGGCGATGGTGATTCTGCCTCGGATAAAACCAGAGATCACGCGATCGAACTTTTGAAGAAGATTGATGATCGTGTCTTTGTTCTTATCGGGGAGCAGGGTTGAGCCGAACTTCTGAAGCCCGATCCATTCAGTCGCGGTGAAGAAGAAAAAGAACGCGGTGATAAAGGCCATGAAACCAAGCCCAAAGACTGCGCCGATCAATGAGAGAACCGTGCTGGCAGCCCCGACACCCACGCCTGCGGCCGTTTCTGCGACGCGATCGCTGTTGAGGGTGACCCACTCGATCCCTGTGTTGCAGGCTTTGCCGAAGGCGCTGTCATTGGTTTGGGATTTGCGAATCTGCTGCTCAATCCATATCCAGTTGTCGGCTTTGGAATGCGAGAACACTGCCTCATGCCCAGTTGACGCGACCGATGTAGGGTCAATCTGCGTGCGGAGATACTCCGCTGCTTTTCCTTCGTCCTCTTCCAACGCATTGTACACATACCCGATGTTATCGACGGTGTTGGTGGTGAATGTGACCAACTGACCGGCCGCGAAGGCGGAACCGATGACGGCGGGCAACCCGATGAACACAATGATGCCGGCGATGATCCCGATGACCGATGTACGGCGAGAGAGGCTAAACTTCTTCATCAACCACACGATGACGGGTTCAAACAGATACGCCAGCAAAATCGCGATAAGCAACGGCACTGTGACGACCGAAATCTTTTGGCCAATCAGAAAGATGGCGAAGATGCCAAGCCCGAGCAGGACATCGCGGACGGGCTGCATGTGCCAGAGGTGCAATGATGCCCAGGCGGGTGATGATTTGGTTGATTCCGGGTTCTGCTTATCCATGCGATAAGCATAGCACGGAGTGGGATTTTGTGCATACGAACATGATTGATGAAACGATGTATACCAAAGAGTTCGCTATCGCCAATACGCCTCCCCCGGGCCTCCGGGGGAGGTGGCCGCGTCTTCGCG
>JAESSR010000276.1 GCA_016764015.1 Phycisphaerales bacterium | reverse complement strand
CTCCGGATGAATCCGCCCTTCAAAGTTTCGGTTGCCCGAAAGAATCGAAGTCACCGCCAGCTTGCCATCCTTGATCCCATCCTCGATCTCCGTCGGCAATGGCCCAGAGTTGCCGATACAAGTCGTACACCCATATCCAACCGTATTGAATCCGATCGCATCAAGATCAGCCGACAGGTTCGCTTTATCGAGATATTCCGTCACAACCTTTGACCCAGGTGCGAGCGATGTCTTCACCCAAGGCTTGCGGTTCAGTCCCAATTCACGCGCCTTGCGTGCAACCAAGCCCGCAGCGACGAGCACATCCGGGTTCGAGGTATTTGTACAAGAAGTAATCGCCGCGATCACAATCGAACCATGCTTGAGTTCCGAAGTCATCCCAACCTCAGCCGGATGTGATTGGGCAGTATGCGTAATCGTCACACTCTTATTGATATCCGTCTTGTCAATCCCAAGACCCTGTGGGCCCATCGGACGCACCAGCATCTCTGCAAACGCAGTATGCAACGAATCAAGATTGATTCTGTCCTGCGGGCGCTTTGGCCCCGCAACACAAGGTTTCACCGTTGAAAGATCCAACTCAAGCGTCGCACCAAACTCAGGATCAGGCGAATCCGCAGTCCAGAAGAATCCAGATGCCTTCGCCCATGCCTCGGTCAATGCAACTTCCTCGTCGGTCTTGCCGGTGAATCGGAAGAACTCGATTGTCTTGGCATCGATCGGGAAGAACCCGCAGGTCGCGCCGTATTCAGGAGCCATGTTCGCAATCGTCGCACGATCCGGGATCGACAACGCTTCCATGCCGTCGCCAAAGAACTCAACAAACTTCTCAACCACACCATGTGCACGAAGCATCTCGGTGACGGTCAACACCATGTCAGTCGCGGTTGCGCCTTCTGGCAGTTTGCCCTTCAACTTAAACCCAACGACCTCAGGCGTAAGCATGTACACAGGCTGCCCACACATCACCGCTTCGGCTTCAATCCCGCCGACTCCCCAACCCAGCACACCCACGCCGTTAATCATCGTCGTGTGCGAATCCGTACCAACGAGCGAATCTGGGTACACCCACTGCGTGCCAGCGTCATTCTTGACGAGCACGCCGCGAGCAAGATACTCAAGGTTCACCTGATGCACAATCCCCGTCGCCGGCGGCACAGCCCGGAAGTTATCCAAACTCTCCTGACCCCACTTCAAGAATGTATACCGCTCAGCATTCCGCGAGAACTCCTTCTCCGCATTGATCGTCAACGCGACAAAGGTCGCAAAGTCATCGACCTGCACGCTGTGATCAATCACCAGATCACACGCAACCGCCGGATTGATCGCCGCCGGGTTCCCGCCGAGGCTCTTCATCGCATCGCGCATCGCCGCGAGATCCACCACGCAAGGCACCCCCGTAAAGTCCTGCAGCACAACCCGCCCAGGCATGAACGGCATCTCCGTCGCCACCACACTCTTCGCGTTGTATCCAGCAAGCGCCTTAATATGGTCGCTGGTCACGATGAACTCATCATGATTCCGCACCATCGCTTCGAGCAGCACCCGAATCGAATAAGGCATCTTGGAGATATCCCCCAACCCCGCCTCTTGCAAGGCCGCCAGGCGGATGTATGAGTAGCTCTCGCCATTGAGGCTGAGCGTTTCGCGAGCATTGAACTGGTTGGTAGGCTGATCGGTCATCGGTAGACTCCTTCTTTGTGTCTAAGAGTAGTATCGGCCCAAAGCGGCCATGAATCAAATCAATGCCTTTTACAAGATTGATAGATTGTGCTTATGAGAGTGTTCCCCAATCTAGGTGCCATGCTTAAGGCTTCGCCGTAAGCAGGATATTCAATCACCAAAACATCCTTACGCTGCGCGTAAGCAGGGCACCCATCTCCTTCCACAATGGTATAGTTAAATGTTTAACAATGAGGTCAGTGGAGCCATGAAATGAATGGGATGGTTGCAAATTACATTTGGTTAGTCTGCCACGCCAACGCGAAGTTGGCCGGATCTAAGCTCGCTTCAAATGCACTGGAGAGTGATCTCTTTGAGCATTGTCTGCAACAACAGTTTGTTCGCTATCGCAATAAGCATTCAACGGACAACGATGGTGAGTTGGTCTCAGATTCTCCCGTTGGATGGATTGAATATCTTTCGATGAGTGGCTCAAAGGGAGTGCGTCTGGTTTGGGCAACACGCGAAGAGGGGCTTCCCAATCATGTATCTGCGGCATTCGCTGGCGGCGGAGGGCAGTGGTCGATCGAAACAGTGATGGACGATCAAAGTTCAGTCTATTGGACATCGCAAGAGAGGTTTGTTGAAGAAAGAAAGAAGTGGTGGGAGTTTTGGGTTAATGAGGATGCATTGCCGAGAGGATGGGATGTGCTATACGAGGGCAGGGAAGTCGTGCATCCAGTTATGCGTGTGATTCCCTGCGTCGAAACACAGATCGAACAGTGCACTTTAAAGCTGATGATGAGCCTACAGCGCATCGCAAAGTTTGCTCGAGAGAACGGGCAGGTGTTTTGGGCAGAGGGATTCTTCGAGAAGGGCATTTCGCATCTCAAAGGCGAAATAGATGAATCTGTCGATGATGATCAATATCCAAGCTTGGCACCCAGTGATATGCTCAGTGGTAAGGCAGCCAGACTTTTGCTTGCGGCTCAGGCAGCCGCTGTCTTTGGCGGCATGGGATCATGGAATGATGTTTACTACGAGAGTGGACAACATGTTCAGGATCAACACGATCTGCTGTCTGCTGAGTTGTATGAATCTATGAACGCTTCATATGCGGCAGTGGCATCAAGTACTTACCCGCCGGCTGCTATGCTTACGGCGAAGCCTTAAGCATGATCTTCGATTCACAACCTGCTTAAGCTTTGCGTAAGCAGGGCACCCGGCATTATTTAGGCCTCTGTAAGATGAAACGATCATTTGGCGTTTCACCTTCAAAATAGCCGAGTACCCCAGGAATACATGAGAGGAGTGTGCCATGGGACCGTCCAATAATCTCTGATAGAACGAAATCGAGATCAAGTTCTTTCGCATCAAGATCAGGGTTAGTCGATACAACCCAACATGTTTTAGGAGCGCCTTTTTCTCGGAGTAGTTGCGAAATTTGATCAGGGTATTGGTAGTTAGGTTTAATTTGTACAGTACATTTTTCATTGAGATCACGCAAATGGTACAGTGCGTCTGTAGCTTTTTGACGCTTCTTTGGATGTGCTAAAAAGCCCAGCATCCTGTCATGTTTTTCACGCCGGATGAATGCTTTTACTAATTGGGATTCATGTTCTGTCTGATCCATTTTCAATCTCCCTGCACCAATTGTCGAGGCATCCACACTGTTTCTCTTCTCTGCGTCCTCAGCGATCTCTGCCACCTCTGCGTACATCCTCTTCTCACTTCCCAGCAAGTAGAGCCCGCTCAAACGCCCCCGCCGCATGGCTCAAGAACCGATCCCGCCTTCGCACCACCCCAAGTGTCCGCGTCAGCCGACCATCCTTCGCCCGCAATCCTGCCTTCTCAGGCAACCCAAACTTGCTCACAAACCCAACCCCGATCTTCGCATTGACCATCTGTACGATCGCCTCGATCGAT
>JAESSR010000275.1 GCA_016764015.1 Phycisphaerales bacterium | reverse complement strand
TGAGCAACAGCACAATCCGTTTCTTCGCATCAGCATTCGACGGATCAAAGAACACCATCGCCCCGGGCTCATCATCAATACCAGTCAGGTATTTAAAGTTCGTGTCCGGCATCCACTCACCAAGCAAAGGCGGTGCGCCCTCACCAGCAAACAACACCCCGACCGCTCCCTTGAGACCAGCGAGAACCTTCTTACGCCGTGCTTGGTATTCACTTAACTTGATCGCGTTATCCATGTCTCGTATTCTCTTTCTTCTCTTCGTGGCACAGGCGTCCCGCCTGTGTTCTTCATTTTATATCCCCAGCGCACTCTTCAACGCCGTCTCCGCCTCCGCCGACCGCATCTTCTTCTTCCCATACCCCATCACCGCACCCGCAGCCACAGACTCATCAAGCGACTCAGGAAAGTTAGAAATCAACATGGCAGGCGGCGAACCCTCACCAAGACCCCGAATCAACTCAATCCCAGACTCCGAATCAAACCGACCATCAAGCACCCGGTTCACAATCAGAAGCGACAACTCGCTCATTTTTGCATTGAGTTCATCCATCGAGTTTAACCTATGGATGACCGATCCGGGCACAAAGCCCATCACCGAACTCTGCAACGCAAAGCTATCCGGTCCACAGTGCCCAACTAATGCAATCTGAATCTCACTCATCTCAACTCCGTTCTTTGCCTGCTTGGCATATTTAGTCCGAAGCCGACGACCCTGCGACTGAAATATCCACTGTCCTCGCTTGAACATATACAACAATAGGACCGACACGATGCACACGCGGGTCAGTATCTGCAGATTTGATCGCACGAACAACTTGCTCAATAGATTGCCTTGAGACCGAATCAGCGCGGACCCCACCGAGCACATCACTGATATACACGAACATCAACTCCGCCAATGCCGCCGGAGCCTGCCCTCTGAGTTCCTCACGCGACCACAACCACCGATCATCATTGCGCATGGCATCGTTGGCAATCCCAGTACGAACCACCTGCTCAATCAACTGGCTCGCCTCTTGGCAAGACCTCGCCAACCCAGACGCCCGCCCAACAATCTCAGGCTCAATATCCCTCAATACAGGAAGCACTGCATGCCGAATCCGGTTCCGCAGGTACCCCACATCGTCATTGGTCAGATCGTGCTGCCAACTTAACCCCGCATCATTGCACAACGATTCAATCTCTTCGCGAGATACATCGAGCATCGGACGCACGATCGAGACACCATCCATATCCCTGATCGGCGACATCCCCCCCATCCCTCGCACACCCGTCCCGCGGATCAAATGCATCAACACAGTCTCCAACTGATCGTCGCCATGATGCCCCGTCACAATGAACTCGATGCCCTCTTCCTTTGCCATCTCACAGAGCGCCTCATACCGCCCAACTCGTGCGTTGTGCTCAAGATTCCCAGCCATATGTTTGATGCTGATTGCTCGTTGCATAAATCGACACCCGATGCTCTCAGCGAGCAGCTTGACCGCATCTCGATCTGCATTTGCGATCTGTACATCTCGGATATCATGAATCACATGTGCAATGATCGGCTTGGGCTCAACCATTGCGAGCACCGCCGCCAACGCAACCGAATCTGCTCCACCCGAACAAGCAACCAATGCCCGCCGATCGACATCCCGCACAGCTTTCCCACCAGTAAGCACCCGCCACCGGCGCAGGATCCGCGCCGCAACAGGGTGATTACGAGAAATCCCCCGCCCCGCTCGATTATCCTCAGCTTGTTGCGATGGATCACACACGAACAGATCATACTGTGATAGAATCGCACAGACGACCAACGATCCAAATCAGGAGCAAACGGTGCAACTCGGACCCTCAGAATCAATCAATACACCTCCAAATGAACCCACGACCCTCGCCCACCCGGCGAGCGGCGATGCCGGTACCCAACTCCAACAAAACAACCCCACAGCGATCGAAGGCTTGATCTCCCGCCTCAACTCACCCAACACCCTCTTCGTCTTCGGCATCTTCCTCATCGTCTTCCTCATGATGCGGATGCTCAGGAAAAATCATAAAACAAACGCCAAACGATCAAACAAGCTCGCTTCGCCATCCAAGCGCATCGCCAACATCCACGCCCAAGCCCAAGCGAGCATGAGCCCAAACGAGCAACTGATGGTGAAAACTGAGGAAATAACCCGCCGACTCGGCGCAACCCTCGACAACAAAGCCGCCCGCCTCGAACTGCTCATCGAAGAAGCCGACCGCAAACTCGCGCAGCTCAATCGACAACTGGCAAACCCAACTCCGAATGAATCAGAAATAAATGCTCCGTCACTACCACCACAACATTCAGCCCACTCCCAACGAACTATCGACCCAACACTACTCGATCGCGCCCGCCTAGAACAAGACATCGAAGAGCGACAAACAAGGGTCGCAGGAAGAATCGACCCAATCACCCAACCCCATGCAACTGAGCCAAAGCCTCAGGCACCTACTCAAGCACCGCCTTCGATCCAATCACAGGTTGTCGAACTCGCAGCCGCTGGGTTATCAAACATTGAAATCGCGCATCAGCTCAACGAACCCATCGGGCAAGTCGAGTTAATTCTCAACCTCCGCAAACAACAAGGCTGAACGAATCAGCCCTTGCGTTTGGCTGGCTTCTTCTTTGCGGCTCGTTGAGTAATTTTTTTGGTCACCTTCTTGGTTGTCTTCTTCACGACCTTCTTTGAAGCAGACTTCTTGCCCTTGCCAACTTCAACAGGCACTCTCATCGGTGTACATCCTGCTTCAACCCCTGCATCCGCATGCAATGCCATCATCGCATCCGATGTCAAACGAAGCTTGCCCGATCGGTCAACCTGAAACGCCGTTTGCACCGCCCTGAAATCTCCATCACTGCTCAACACAGACACAATACCGACTTGGTCGGTTAGCTTGTGATTGATAGAAGACCCAAGAGTCGCATGAAAAGTGTTGTTGACCAGCTCAATCTCGTCGGTTTTCGCTGTGATATAAGGGCCGCCGTCGAACGGATCGACAAAGTTGTGATACTCAAACCCAAGGTTTTCAAGCATTCGTCTCGCAGGAATCGTATCAGGACCAACCTCACCGATCTGTGCCCTCGCGGCCGGCGGCAGCAGTGACAAATGAATATCACCCTCAGGAAGCAGCTCCGTCATGAACTCACGCGAATACTGACAAAACCGATCCGCTTCATCATAGCTCAATGGGATAAACCGCCGCCCAAGCGAATCCCAGACAAGCGATTCGCCATTGGATGTAATCGGTGCCATCAACTCGGCGAGTATCGTCGGCCTGAACATCTTGCGATGAAGACCAATGAAGTGGAACCGAATCAAACCAATAAAACGCCCAAGCTTGAGCTCGTGCCCACGAAACGAAGGCTGCATGATCAAGCCACCAAGTTCCGTCGGCCCGCTCTCATCGAGATGCACCCGCGCCACCGTGTGCTTCGTTCCAAACTTCAAATCGTTCGCATACTTCTCACGAGTCTCGAGCTTAAAGCACACATTGGGATGCCCCGGCCCGCCCATCTGCGAGACCAACTGGCTGGTGCCGATACATGCCTCTGAGTTCATCTCCTCGATCACAAACATAAAAATGTCCGCCATCGCGGTCTTTTCAGAAATCCCACCCTTGCCACTCGGGCCTTTGGGTTTGTGCACGCTCTTGGCGTTGCCACCGGCGCGCATGAAGCTCTTGCGAGAGTTGCGAATCTTGTTCGCAATAATCTCCTGATCCGGCGGCAGGTTAATAAAATGAACCATCTTCGACATCTTGTGTAGTGTCGGCAAATCACTCATCATCGCTCTGCGAACGACAAACATCGGTGCGTTCTTCGCCATTAAGAACTCCTCGCTGCGACTTTGGCGAGTGCTCGTTCCATACACTCAAACACGCGTGCCCAATCTTCCATCTTCATGACTGGCAACGGCGGCAACATCCGAACATGGAACGGGCCGTGCCCACAATAGAAACAAATCACACCTTGGTTGTACGCTTCCCGGCACACTGCACCAACCTTGGCTTTATCGCCACCGAAGGGTGTGAATCGCATCATGCCACCCAAACCACCTGCAAAGCCTTCGATCCCTGCGGTTTCTGGGAACCAATCCGGATGCTTCGCCACAAGCAAATCAACCTGCCTGCTGAACTCTGCATGATGAGCCGCAAACTTCCCATTCGGCCCGTAGTTCCCGCCGGCGGATAGTTCATCAAGCAGCACATTGCCAACCGTAAAATCGACCGTCGCCCCAGTAAATGTCCCCGACAATAGCCCGGGCTTTGGGTTGTATTCTTCGGTGTACATGGTCGCGCACGCCTGCGTCATCTTGCCAACAGTACACACATCAATAAACTCGCCGAGGTTGTAATACTCATACGCAAACATCTGCTCGGTGCGCCCAAATGTTTGGATTTCATCGGCCCACACCGCAATTCCATGCGCCTTGCAGAACTCCATCAACGCCTTGAGGTAATCTGGGTTCGAGACATTGAACCCACCTTCGCCCTGAACGAGCTCAAAGATGAAGGTCGAAATCTGACCCGCATAACGCGTGTGGTATCGTTCGAGTCGACTGATCGTGTAATCAATAAACTTCGTCGCCCCGCCCATCTCGTCGGCACGATCTTTGTTCCAGAATGGCACATAATCAACCAGCGTCGTCAAAGGCACACCCTGGCGACCGCCCGCGCTATCACCGATCTGAGCCATCGTCACTGATCGCCCCATGAAGCAGTTCTCAAAGGCAAGCACCCGGCTCGCCGGCGCATGCTTCTGGTAGCACACCTTAAGCGCACTCTCATTGGCCATCGCGCCCGAAGTCGTAATGAACGCATGGGCAAGGTTTGAGTTCTTCGATGCGTGCTCAATGAGCCGCTCACCAAAGGTGACCGCATCGTACGAAGTCTGTAGATTCCCATGCTTGGTCGTATCAAGCAACGAAGCGTCAAGCTGGGCTTTGATCACCTTCGGGTTCGAATGCCCTAAGAAATGCACACCGATCCCAATGAGCATATCCCATTTGACCGACCCATCCGCCATCTCTACGAGCGCCCCATTGCCGACACCCGAAGAAATACTCGGATACATCAAAGGACGACCCTTGATCTTCGCCGCATCTGCAAGCATCTGCTTAAAGTCCGTTGCGATCTCTGCGGTTGGCTCACGCACATCGGTGATCTGTGCTGAATATTCGCCAACCTTTTCAACAATCGTGTCGAAGGCTGCGTGGATATTCTCATCGTGAAGCAACCCGTCGCCGACGGTGCCTTTGGTCGTGGTCGATGTCATGTCAAACTCCTGTCTATCAAACTACCTGTTATCCTCGGAACCGCCTGCAGACAATCTCGCGACCAAAATCGCAAGCAACTGACAGCGTTCAACAAGACTCGTTAAATCAATCCATTCATCCGGCGTGTGCAATCCACCCCCGCGAACACCAAGTGTATCAATCGTGGGCAATCCTGCGCTTTGCAGCACATTGCCATCGCACACCCCGCCGGTCGACGCGAACGGCAACTTCTGCCCCAAAGCCTCAGCAACCGCACGCGCCCGTAAACCAAGCGCTTCGACCGCCGGGATCAAAGGCTTCGCCGGGCGGTTAAAACTCCGCCGAACGATCACGCCCGGAACTGCTCCAGCATCGGTTTGTAAAGTATCAAGCTGCACCGCTAACTCATCGGCGATCGTGTTATCCGCGAACCGTACATTCCCCCAAGCCATCGCAGAATCAGGCACCGCGTTCGTCGCAACCCCACCCTTGAGTGGTCCGATATTGAGTATCTAGCCCCGCTCAGGCTCCGGGAACTTAGCCGACTCGGTGATACACCGGGCAAGCTCGACAACCGCCGATCGACCCTCGGTAAACGCTCGCCCAACATGAGCGCTCTTGCCGATGGTCTCGATCATGAACTGACCAGAGCCCATGCGCTCAATCGCGAGCTCGCCACCGGGCAACGCAGGCTCAAGGGCGAGCCCAAAGTCATGGAGCTTGGCCTGGTCTTTGAGGGCTTTTTCAGAATGATAAGTCCCGGTTTCCTCATCACCGTTCATCGTGAAGGTCCAGTTCGCGGCCACGCCACACTCTTCGAGCGCTTCAAGTGCAGCGATCGCGATGACCAGCCCACCCTTCATATCCACGCAGCCCGGCCCAAGAGCAGTCTTCCCATCGGGAGCGATCGAAAGCTTCTTAAAATCCCCATCAGGATCATGAACAGTATCAAGATGCCCTGCGATCATCACACGCCCGCTCGTTGCGCCATTGAGCCGTTGGCACACCGATGTTGTCGGCACATACGCACCCGATTCACCACCGAGCAACCAATCAGGTTTTGAGTCCCCCACAACCCGATGTGTCGAAGCGCCCAACGCTTCGAGCCGTTGCTCAAAGCGTTCACGCGTCTCTTCAATAGCGCTTTCATTGTTGCCACCGGTCGGTGTTTCAACATGCAGCCGAAGATCTTCAAGCAAAGCCTCGCTTCTTTGAGCAATGACATCAGCGACGCGTTGTTCTGTTTGGGTAAGTTTCACAGGCGAGTGTATGGACACACAAAACGCCCTTCCAGCCATAGAAAGGGCATTTTTCTTCAATCACAGTTTAAACCCGATAGGGCATGTTCGCTTCTCAAGATTCATGCGCAATCGCGATCATTTCTCTTGAATAATCTGCCCAAGATCAATGACTACGCCATTGGGGAAATACACATCCACATTGAGATCATCTTTCCCAAGCGATGTAAACACAAGATTTGTCCGCCCCGATTGCCCGGCATTAATCAAATCCGCAAGCGAAGGGCCCGCAAACTTGTTGTTGTTGCGCTTATTGGCATGCAGGTGATAATGAATCAACGAGCGATCCGAGAATCGGAACATGTCATCAGAAGCGACGAATCGTTTGTCATTCACTCGATCCCGCGAGCGAGGACGGTAGAGCACCGCACGATATCCTGTTTCAGCATCGTACTCAATCACCCCGCCATACTCGGTGGTGGTATCTTTCTTGTCGAGTGTTCGCTGCTGGAAAACCTGATCAACCACCGATCGTTGGGCGAGCGCGTCATCAACCACAAGGATCGTCAATAGATCGCCCCACCCAAGGTACGCATCCCAATCCCGTAATCGTTCAAGCCGACGATTCTCACCCTTCTGGCTTTTGCGTTTGTGGTGCGTCCGCCTGCCTAATCGTTCCGAAGCAACCCCATAGAGCGCATCCCGATCGAGCGACAACCAAGCCGGGCGATTGACACTCGCCCACCGGATCGGCTCCAGATGACGAATCGCCAGCCCGTCTCGCTGTTGGACTCCAAGCCCGGCGACCACCTGTGCTGTCTGGTTCCACCACTGCGTGTTAAGCCTTTGATTCCGCTTATCGGGATGACGCCGGAGATTGGTCAGCCACTGAATTTCCATCGCCGTGTCCGGAACAATGCCCAACTCAGTAATGGCCGCCCGCAAATCTTGAATCATCTCCCGCGATGACGACTCGGCATCAAGAGCGATCGGCGAATCAATCACCATACGCCGCACCACACCAGAAGGATCGAGCCGAGAGATCAACCCCCACGCATCATCTCGCGTCCGTTGGCTCAATCGCAAAACCGCCTGCTCGCGTGCATCACCCAATCCCTGCGAAGGATTCAGAAACACCTCAAACACAATCCGATCAATGTCGGTATTGGGCACCAACGCCTCAAGCGCTGCTCGCTCGATGCGCTTGGCATCGGGCACATTGGGATTCACTCGTGCATAGCTACGCACCAGCGCAGGCACCATCTCCGTCCAGCCGCTGTCAACCGCCCGCTGCGCCATAATCCGCACAGCATCCGGTGATCGCTCCGTAGGCAACAACAATCTCGCCATCGCACGCGAATCTTCGCTGCCTTCAACGGACACATCCGACATCAGGAGTTCAAGCACTGTCAATCGCAATGTCGGTGTCGTTGCGTTCGACCACGCCAAGTTCTTGAGCGCCTTGCGTGTCCGTTCACGAACCCGCACGCCCCGCTCAACCTCATCCCACGCCTGCTCTGCAGCCTGCACCCGATCCCGCTCAAGCAACTCCGGATTCCTCAAATCCAACAGCGGATTGCCGGTCGGGGTAAAGGCATTGCTCGTTGAGCATCCCGTACAGGCAAGCACAAATCCAAGCCCGATGACCATCATCGCCAGCTTGCTTGTTATACAGGATTTACGAGTGCCCATGATCTTCTTAGGAGAGAACGCCGAAATTTGAGTCGTGTGGTCATTCATTGACAACAGTGTAGTGACTATCCCCAGCTTTCGCACACCAGAGCCACGACCCCCCAATGATTTCTTTCAGATCACATCGCTTCCAACACCCCATCGAGTTGAACCCTCAATGCCTACAATCTAGAATCACAGTCGGATCGGCGGATCATCTGTCGATGGAGTACGAAATATTATGTCTGAAACTACACAAACACTCTTTGAACGCGTCGCTTTCGTCATCGACCGCATTCGCCCAGCCGTCCAAGAGGATGGAGGCGATATCGAACTCGTCGAAGTGACGACCGCAGGCGTCGTAAAAATCAAAATGCACGGCGCATGCGTAGGCTGCCCATCCTCAGACATGACCCTCCGCATCGGCATCGAACGCAACCTCAAAGACAGAATCCCCGAAGTGACCGCTGTCGAAGCAATCTCCGAACGCTAAATAACGCTCATTGGGCTCATTTTCCACGCTCGTACATCTCAACAATCGGTATTTTGCCCGTAATTGCTGCCCATTCCACGAGTTGCAACTTATTCCTTGGCTATCCCCCCTCTCCGTGGTATACTCACCGTGAGTACACGAGCCAACGAAGGCGCAAGAGTAGTTTGGAGCAATGGATGCTGGTAATCACAAGAAGAGAAGGCGAAGAAGTCGTCATCGGAGACCCAAAGAATCCGATCGGCGTTGTTCGCATCGCATCAGTCAAAGGCGAACGAGTTCGCATCGCATTCGACTTCCCAAGGGAAATCGAAATACACCGCCGAGAAATTGCAGACCAGATCATCATCGAACTCGATGAATCC
>JAESSR010000274.1 GCA_016764015.1 Phycisphaerales bacterium | reverse complement strand
TGTCTCGTTCTTGCAGGCATTCGTATTTATGTTCCTCACCACCGTGTTCATCTCGCTTCTGGCGCATCATGGTGAGCACGAAACCGCACACGACCTTGCCGAGGCAGGGCTTGCGTGATCTGTCTTTAACAATAGTTGGGCCTGGGGCACCGCGGGAGGGGCACCCAAGGCCATTGCGATCCGGAGTTGGATCGACAGTGGATTCTTCCCGCATTTCCAAGGTTCAGGTCGATCAACAACGAATCGGCCTCTGAAAGGAATTTCAATCATGAAACTCACCAAGAAAATCGTTCTCGCAGCTGGCGTAGTCGCACTCCTCGCACCTATGGCCATGGCACAGGATTTAACAGCAGCTGAAATCGCAGCTGAAGCAGCAGCAGAAGCAGCAAGAGCAGCTGAAGCCCTCGCCGCAGCCGGTACCGAAAACATCGGCAAGGGCCTTGCAGCAATCGGTGCTGGTCTCGCAGTTGTCGGTGGTGGCATCGGTATCGGTATGGTCGGCAAGGGTGCGCTTGAGTCCATCGCTCGTCAGCCAGAAGCCGCTGGCACCATCGGTACCAACATGATCCTCGCGGCAGCACTCATCGAAGGTGCGACCCTCTTTGCGGTCGTTGTTGGCCTTCTCGCAGTGTTCGGCTAATCAAACTTCACCAACCCAGAGCTGAAACATGCTCTGGGTTGGCTTTGTACACGAAATCAAAGATCCCATGATGGGACTCTTAATCGGAGAACTTCTTATGAAGCGTTTCACATTCATGACAATCCTTGCTGTCTCTGCGATGAGTTCAGTTGCACTGGCTGCCGACAAGGCCTCGGTAATTGAAAAACCAAGCGCTGGCATTATCCCTGGCATGACCGCGATCATCCTTTTCTTGATTGTCGCGGGCATCTCAGCGACGATGATCTGGCCCAAGATCGTGGCCGGGCTTGACGAACGCAACGAGAAGATCGTTGGTGAGATCGCTGCAGCCGAGGACGCACGCAAGCAGGCCAAGGAAGCACTCGCCCAGTACGAGCAGAACCTTGCCGACGCCCGTGCTGAATCACAGAAGATGCTTGAAGACACCAAGGCACAGCAGGCATCACTCGCTGCGAACCTCAAGGCAACCGCCGACGCAGAGCTCGCAGCCATGCGTGAAAAAGCTGTTGCTGATATCGACGCAGCCAAGAAGCAAGCACTCAATGAGCTCTACACCGAATCAGTGAACCTGGCCACCGCGATGGCTGGCAAGATTCTTGCCCGTGAAGTGACTGTTGACGACCAGCAGAAGCTCATGGACGAATCACTCGCTGAAATGAAGTCGGTCAACTGCTAATCGAACACAACTGCTCGGCTGCGTTGTAAAACACGCCGCTGAGTCCGGGAGATACCCATGCCATTGATCGAAGCACAACCTAGCGCCCTTGCCAAAGTCTACGCCAAGAGCCTCTTCGAGCTCGCTCAGCAAGAAGGGCAAGAAAATGCTGAATCCATCCTTGGGGAACTCGAAGACATCGTCGAGATCGCACGCAACGACCGTGCATTCTCTGAGCTGCTCGCCTCGCGCCTGATTGACTCGGGTAAACGCGACGCATCGCTCGAACGCATGTTCGACGGCAAGGTTTCGCCCTTGACACTCAACTTCCTGCGTCAACTCAATCGTAAGGGTCGCCTGGCGAACCTCTCGCAGATTGCAGTAGCAATGGACGAACTTGTTCAGAGCCAGTTTGGACGCATCGAAGTCGATGTCTTCACCGCGACCCCGATCGGTGCAGGCGAACTCGAATCTGTCCGTAAGCAACTCTCTGAGTCGCTCGGTAAAGAGGTCATCATGCACCCTTACACCGACTCGGGCATGCTCGGAGGCATCAAACTCCGCATGGGCGATCAGCTCATCGATGCTTCGATCCAGGCACAGCTCCGCAAGATGCGCGACGGGCTCCTCGACACCGGCAGCGCCCAAGTCCGCGGTCGCTCGGGCGACATGCTCGAAGACTAAATCGAACAGAAACACGAATCACCAAACGGGCTTTTCGCCCGTTTTTTTATACCTACACGCATATGATTCCATAGTTTCAAACCATCACCATAAGGGAGATCATCATGACGAAGCAAACAATCGCAAACATCGATGTCGCAGGCAAAAATGTATTGATTCGTGTCGATTTCAATGTCCCCCTCGATGGCTCAACAATCACCGACGATCGGCGGATCAAAGCAGCCCTCCCCACTATTGACTCGGTCATCGGGCGTGGCGGCAAAGCGATCCTGATGTCACACCTCGGACGCCCTGCCGGCAAGGGATACGAAGAAGCATTCTCGATGGCTCCGATTGCCAAGCGTCTAGCAGAACTGCTCAATAAGGAGGTGAAGATTCCAGCCGAGAACTGCAAGTCCCCTGCGATCAAAGTGGCTGTGGATGCGATGAATGATGGCGATGTCATCCTCCTCGAAAACCTCCGCTTCCATGGGTGTGAGAAACGAAATGAATCCGACTTTGCCAATCAACTCGCTGATCTCGCCGATATCTATGTCAACGATGCATTTGGCACCTGTCACCGCGAGCACGCCTCGATGGTCGGCGTGCCCAACGCGATGGACAACAAGCCCAAGGTCGCCGGGTTTCTGGTCGAAAAAGAAATCGCGTATCTCACCGAAGCACTCGCCGATCCAAACCGCCCATTCACCGTGATCCTCGGCGGCGCCAAGGTCTCTGACAAACTCCCCGCCATCGAACACCTGCTCCCCAAAGCCGATCATATCATCGTCGGCGGCGCAATGGCGTACACTTTCCTCAAGGCGCTTGGCCACAATGTGGGCACCTCGATCGTTGAAGACGACATGGTCAAAGAGGCCAAGCGGATCATCGAACTGGCGGCAGAATCCAAGACCGATCTCCACTTCCCCGAAGATCATATCTGCTCGACCATCTTTGCAGAGAGAGCCGGGGACATCGAAGTCTTCGATGACCAGATCAAGGACGGCTTCATGGGACTCGACATCGGCCCAAAGACGACTGCTCGATACTCGCAAATCATCAAAGCATCCAAGACCATTGTTTGGAATGGCCCGATGGGTGTGTTCGAATGGAAGCCATTCATGATGGGCACCAAACTCATTGCCGGAGCAGTCGCCGATGCGACTGATGCCGGCGCGACATCCATCATTGGCGGCGGCGACTCGGCAGCGGCTGTCGATATCTTCGGCGTCGCCGATCGCATTTCCCATGTCTCCACCGGCGGCGGAGCAAGCCTCGAAATGCTCGAAGGCAAAAGGTTCAAAGCGGTTGATCTGCTCGATGATGCCTGAGTAATTATCGCCGATCAAAAAGCTTTTCGAGCTCTTCGATGGTTAACCGAACGGTCGTCGGGCGCCCGTGCGGGCATGATGCGGCTCGTTCGGTGGTCTCACGCAGGGCCATGATCGCGTTGAGTTCATCATCGCTCAATACATCGCCGGCTTTGATCGCCGCCTTGCACGACATCATGTCAAGGATTTCATGGAGAGCCTCTTCTGATGTTGGCACGAATCCGCCTTGGTCGATCTTCTCGAAGAGCTCACGCAAGAACGGCTCGGCCTCTACATTGCGAGAATGCAAGAAGCTGGGCACCGCGTGGATGCCTACAGACTTAGGGCCCATAGGCGCACACTGCACGCCGATGCGTTCGAGCAATGGATCGAGTTCATCGAACTTGTCGATCACGGTGCTTGGTACATCGAGCACGATGGGCATGAGGAGGGCTTGTTGTTCGAGCGAGCCGTTGCCTGTGACGCGGGTGAGGAGTTTGTTGAACATCACCCGCTCGTGGAGTGCGTGCTGATCGATGATGAGCACGCCGTGCTCGTCTTGTGAGATCAGATAACTCGAATGCACCTGCAGCACCTTGTCGACGCGTTGCACAGTTGGCAGCTCGCCGATCTGCTGATTGATTGTTGGAGCGAAGCTTGGCATTTTCGGTGCAAAGCTCGCCATCGGCGATTGGGCGAGCACTTCTTTGAGTTCTTGACGGTATGAACTCGGCTGTGAGTTGCCGGATGTTTGAGGCTTGGCTTCAAGGTATTCAACGAGTTTATCGACCTGGCGATCAAGCTGCTGGCTGATCTGCGCCGGCGTTGCACTCGGCATGATCGCGCTGCCCGAATCGAACCCAGCTCCTGGCAAGCGTTGCAAAAGCGTCGGGGTCACATCGGCTCGACCCAGCGCATCCTTCACCCCGTGATAAATCGCACGGTGAACCATGGATTGATCGCGGAACCGGACTTCGAGCTTCGCTGGATGCACATTGACATCGACCGCCGTCGGCGACATCTCGATCATCAGCACCGCGGTCGGATGCTTCCCGGGCTCGATCAACCCACGATACGCCTCGCGGATCGCATGCGAGATGGTCCGATCGCGGATGGTTCGGCCGTTGAGGAAAATGTGCTGGGCTTTGCTCGTCGCCCGAGCGATCGCGGGCAAGCCGACAAGCCCCCACACCAGTATCCCACGGGTGTCGTCGAACTGATCGACCGAAACCTCAATGAGCTGCTCTTCGAGTTCCTTGCCCAAGATCGACACCACGCGCTGGCGAGGCGTTTGGTTGATCGGCAGATCGAGCTTCACCTTGCCATCGCCGACACATCGCACACCAATTGCCGGGTTGGCCATCGCCAGATCACGGAGCCATTCCAAGCATCTTGTTTGTTCAGTCGTTGATGTCCGCAGGAACTTGCGCCGAGCGGGTGTGTTGAAGAACAGATTCTTGACTTCGATGGTCGTCCCGACAGGACACCCGATCGGCTTGGGTTCGCTGACGACATCGCCCTCGGCTTGGATGATGCGTCCTTCATCAGAATCGATGCTTCGTGATGTTATCGACAATCGCGAGATCGACGCGATGGATGCCAATGCCTCGCCTCGGAATCCCATGGTGCCGATGCGATTCAAATCTTCGGACTCACGGATCTTGCTCGTTGCGTGCGCGGTCAAAGCAAGCGTCATCTGATCGGGTGCGATCCCGTGCCCGTCATCAGCGATACTGATCCGCTCGATCCCGCCTAGCTCGAGCTCAACGGTGATGCGCGTCGCGCCGGCATCAATCGAGTTTTCGACGAGTTCTTTGAGCACCGATGCGGGGCGTTCGATCACCTCACCCGCTGCGATCTGATTGACCAACAACGGCGAGAGTTTCCGGATCTGCACGATGGACTGCGTTGTAGACATTCCTGCAATCGTACGCCTCATAACCGAGCCAGGGCGGGCGGTTTGGGCTCCTTCAAGATCAATGCGAAAAACACGCATTCTTGGGCGCACGATGCAGTATGACCCGCTAGGATTCAGGCATGACTGACTCCATTTTTTCAAAGATCATCCGAGGCGAAGTCGAATCACACAAAATCTACGAAGATGATTTCGTCATCGCCATCCTTGATATCGCCCCGCTCTCTGAAGGACACGCCTTGGTGATCCCCAAGGAACCGGCGGCCACCATCGATGAACTCTCCGATGGGCACGCGGCTGCCGTCGGACGGGTACTCCCCCGCATCACCCGAGCGATTAAAAAAGTCACCGGCGCCACCTCGATTAACATCCTCCAGAACAACGGCTCTGACGCTGGGCAAGTCGTCGAGCATGTCCACTTCCACATCATCCCACGGTTCAAAGATCGCGGCGAGAATGTCCAAGATAGCCCATCGTTCAAGAACGGGCCGGGTTTGCAGATGAACTGGACCCCGGGCACGCTGACCGCTGAGGAAGCGCTCGAACTGGGCAAGCATATCAAGCGTCTGCTCTGAATCAATCTCTGAGATGCTGGGTCTGCCCGATCGGTAATCGGCACGAACCCGCTCTCGTTTTCACAAGGATGGAATCAAGCGGGTTGATGTTCTCAACTACTCCATTGTATTGTTGATTATCATACTGAAAAGATCGGCGAGTGTTAATCATCGCATCGTTCGATTGGTAATAGCCAATGATTGTTTCTCGATCATGGGTAGCAAGCCATCGGCTCAAGCGTTCGATGAGCAAACACAGCAGATCAACGCGCGCGATCTGTACCCCGATCTGAGCAAGCGAAATCGCATCGGGTCTGATCTCCGATCCCCAATCATCATCGCGTTGTGAACAGTTGATCCCGATCCCGATCAACGCTCGATCTCCTTGTTGCTCAATAAGAATGCCCGCGAGTTTGAAATCATGCTCGCTTTGTCGCACCACGATATCGTTGGGCCATTTGATCAACAAATCGCAGGATGACGGGATCAGTTGGTTAATCGTATCATGCACCGCGCACCCGACCTGAGCCGAGAGCATTGCAGGGTTGATCCCTGGTACATCAATCACAAAGGTGCATGGCAGTGTGCATCGATCGGCGTCTTGCCACACCCTGCCGCGCTGACCTCGCCCGTTTGTTTGCGACAAAGCGACCACAAGCACGCTCGAATCATCCGCCGCGAACTGTGCCCCTGCATCCATCGTGCTTGGTGTTGAATCAAGCACTTGCACCCGGCTGACACAGCTACGATCGATCGCAGCGAGGTGCGCTTCTATGCGAGCTTTCCATGCCAAGATGTCATCTGGATCAGTTGTCGCCATGATTCCGCACCCTCTTGTTCTCAAACTACATCGAGTCCTATGTCAAGGCTCTGTGCCTGATGGGTTAAGCCACCGATGCTGATCCGATCGACCTGGCATTGGGCGATTGCTCGCACGGTTGATTCAGATACGCCTCCGGATGCTTCGAGCAGTACTGCACAATGCGCCTGTTCACGCATCGCAACTGCTTGGGTGAGTTGCTCGGTGTTCATGTTGTCGAGCAACACAATATCCACCGTCCCTGCTTTGGCATCGAGCACGCTGGAGAGCTGATCGAGCGTATCGACCTCGACTTGAACGAACCAGAGCTTTGTGTGCTCGCTGGCGATTTTGGCTGCGACTGTTTCGAGTTTCGTACCAAGATCAGCGCCTTCGACACCAGCGATGTGGTTATCTTTGATTAACACTGCGTCGTAGAGCCCCATGCGGTGTGTCACCCCACCGCCACAGCGCACGGCATATTTCTCAAACGCCCTGAGCCCGGGTGTGGTTTTGCGTGTGTCACAAATCTTGGCCTTGGTCCCATCGACGAGTTGAACGAAGCGATCGGTTCTTGTGGCGATGCCGCTGAGTCGAGAGATGAGATTGAGCATGGTGCGTTCGAGCGCGACGATGGCACGCGCACTGCCTTGGAACTCACCGAGCACCGTCCCCGGCTCTAACTGATCGCCGTCACTGACTTTGGGAGTGAAACTGATCGTGCCCAACTGACCGAACACCTCGACGAGATCGCCAAGGAACTCCATACCAGCAACGACGCCAGATTCCCTCGCACGCATCTGTACTTGTCTCTGATCGCCAAAAGCGAACATCATCTCCCCGGTCCAATCATGCCCGGATATCCCGAGATCCTCGTCGTACGCGAGCTCGATGAGCCTCTGAGTTTGCCCTGATTGACGAAGAAAATCTGCAAACTCATGGAGTGTGAGCTTGTTGATATCTTGGGCAGCACCCAAGCCATTTGAGTGAATCACTGGGTTCGTATCCGTTCGTTCCATATGTAATTGTACCCCTCCCGATCCATCGGCCCTACTATAATCATCGAGATTCGAGTTCCGTGATTGAAAGGTGTATATATGAGTCTGTTGGCTGGCAAAGTTGGTCTTGTTGTTGGAGTCGCCAACGATCGCTCATACGCATGGCACATCGCCAAGGCACTCACCGAAAACGGTGCTCAGTGCGCTTACGCCCACATTCCGGGAGAAAAGAACGCCCGACGCACCGAACGAGCGGTGTCCAAAATCCATGACAATCCCAAGCTCTATGAATGCGACGCCGGCTCGGACGAATCGATCGATGCGCTCTTCGCCAACTACTCTAAAGACCACGATCGCATGGACTTCCTGATCCACTCGATCGCCTACGCAGATCGCGAATGGCTCAAGATCGGAAACTTCTCGAAAACACCACGAAAAGCCTACCTTGACGCGATCGACATCTCCGCCTACAGCTTCGCAGCCATGGCAGGACGCGCACAGGACATCATGGCAAACAACGGCGGCGGTTCACTCATCGCCATGTCCTACTACGGCTCAGAAAAAGTCATCCCCGGGTACAACATCATGGGTGTTGCCAAAGCCTGCCTCGAAGCGACCACGCGGTACCTCTCGTATGAACTTGGCGAAGACAACATCCGCGTGAACACGATCTCAGGCGGGTTCCTCCGCACGCTGGCGAGCTCGGCGGTTGGTGGAATCAATCGGATCGAAGAAGCGATCGAAGTGGCTGCACCATTGCGACGCAATATTGATGGCAGCGAGGTCGGCAAAACCGCGGTGTATCTCGTCTCCGATCTCGCCAGCGGCGTGACGGGCGAGAACATCTATGTGGACTGCGGCGTCAATATCATGGGCACTTAATCAGCATTTAATCAAAATCGCACCCAGATCAGGCAGCCGGAAACGCTGTTTGACCCGATCAAACTACAAATAAACTATGTTTTTCTTGCGCATCGACTGGCGAGAAGTGGGTGTCGTATCCGATATATACAATATGACCGGCGCTATAAACAACTTAGCTGCAAGCCTTTCGGGTGCACCTGTGTCCTCGGCAGCATCATCAAAGGCCAAAGCCGAAGAAACCTTCAAGGCAGCCTACAAGCGAAAACTTATCAAAGACGAGTACAACACCCAGGTCGAAGAAATCGAACACATCGACGCGATGCGTTCATTGGCCGATGCCGATCAGGAAGATGCCAAGGAAGATCGCCAGGAGCACCAGACCGGGTACCCGGAGTATCAACGGGCACTCAAAGACCGCCCAAAGCGGCTCGATCTCAACGCCTAATCTGTTCTATAAAAAACGCGAGCCTTCGGTGGTCCGGCT
>JAESSR010000273.1 GCA_016764015.1 Phycisphaerales bacterium | reverse complement strand
CGCCGGAGTGGGAAACAAAAAAGGCTGGACAATACTTTTCTCATCGCAAAGAGAAGGGGAAGGAGTTGCTGCCAATTTATTCGGTCACGATAAATAATGGGATGGTTTTGCGTTCTTCATTTGATCGCAACTTTTATGACATCAAAGACCCTTCTGGCAATAAAAAAGTCTACAAAGGCGATATTGCGTACAATATGATGCGAATGTGGCAGGGGGCTTGCGGAGTCGCTTCTGAGGATTGTCTAGTTAGTCCGGCATATGTGGTACTTGCCCCCAAGGAATGTGCTCGCTCTGATTTTTTCTATATGTTTTTCAAGCTCCATGACTCGCTTCAAATGCTAACGGCTTACTCTAGAGGCCTAACAAAGGATCGTTTAAGGCTGTATTTCGATGATTTTTCATGCATGCCTATACCTGCACCTGGAAAAGACGAACAAAACAAGATTGCGGATGCCCTTTTTTCTCTAGATGAATTAATCGCTGATCAAACCCGTCTGATTCAGTCTATGAATACGCACAAAAAAGGCCTCATGCAGCAACTCTTCCCATCACTTGAAGAAGACCAAGCATGAACGCAAATCCAAATCTCCCCATGAATCCCATATCCCATTTCATCCCGAGCACCGCACCATGACCGACAACGACCAAAAACAACTCGGCAAGATCCTCTGGGACATCGCCGACCAACTCCGTGGTGCGATGAATGCGGATGACTTCCGTGACTACATGCTCTCGTTCCTGTTCCTGCGGTACCTCTCGGACAACTATGAAACCGCCGCCAAGAAAGAGCTGGGCAAGGACTATCCAAAGGTGACCCCCAAGGGCGACGGCCGTCGCGTGCCGTTGGCGGTTTGGTATGCCGACAACCCAGACGATGTGGCCCAGTTCGAGAAGCAGATGCGTCGCAAGGCCCACTATGTCATCAAGCCCGACCACCTCTGGACCAGCATCGCCAACATGGCCCGCATACAGAACGGCGACCTGCTCGATACACTGCAGGAGGGGTTCAAGTACATCGAGAACCAATCCTTCGAGAGCACTTTCCAAGGGCTGTTCTCGGAAATCAACCTCGAATCACACAAGCTGGGCCGAAGCTACACCGACCGCAATGTCAAGCTCTGCACGATCATCACCAAGATCAACGAGGGGTTAGCAGAGTTCTCAACCGACAGCGACACGCTCGGCGACGCCTACGAATACCTGATCGGCGAGTTTGCCGCGGGCTCAGGCAAGAAGGCGGGCGAGTTCTACACGCCTCAGCAGATATCCACCATCCTCTCTAAAATCGTCATCCTCGACAGCCAAGAACCCAAGACCGGCAAGAAGGACCGTCTCGCCAAAGTCCTCGACTTCGCCTGCGGCTCTGGGTCATTGCTGCTCAATGTACGCGACAAAATGGGCCCCCACGGCATCGGCAAGGTTTACGGGCAAGAGAAGAACATCACCACCTACAACCTGGCGCGGATGAACATGCTGCTGCACGGCGTGAAGGATTCAGAGTTCGAAATATTCCACGGCGACACGCTGACCAATGACTGGGATTACCTCTGCGAAACCAACCCCGCCAAGAAGCCGTATTTCGATGCGGTGGTGGCCAATCCACCCTTTAGTTATCGCTGGGACCCCAACGATGCAATGGGCGAGGATGTCCGATTCAAGAACTACGGCCTGGCTCCCAAATCCGCCGCCGATTTCGCTTTCCTCCTTCACGGCTTCAACTTCCTGCATGAAGAGGGCGTGATGGCGATCATCCTGCCCCACGGCGTCCTGTTCCGCGGCGGCAAAGAAGCCAATATCCGCAAGAAGCTGCTCAACGACGAGAATATTGATACCGTCATCGGGCTGCCCGCCAATTTGTTCTACTCCACCGGCATCCCGGTATGCCTCCTTGTGCTTAAAAAATGCAAGAAGTTCGATGATGTGCTCTTCATCAACGCCAGCGGCCCAGAACATTTCAAGAAAGGCAAACGCCAGAACCAACTGATGCCAGAGCACATCGACAAGATCGTCGAAACCTATCAGTTCCGAAAAGAAGAGAAGCGGTACTCCAGACGCGTGTCGATGGAAGAAATCATCGAGAATGATTACAACCTAAACATCTCCCGCTATGTCAGTACTGCAATACCAGAGCCGGAGATTGATCTGAAAGCAACTCATAAAGAATTAGAGGATATTGAAAAAGCGATCACCACAGCAACAGCCAAGCACAACAAATTTCTCAAGAAGCTTGGATTGCCCCTGTTGCCACCGACTAAAAAATAAAAGATAGGATTGTCAAATGCCAATCGAAGTAGGAATCTGGAAACTCGGCGATTCGCCAACCCCCGTCGCTTTTGAACCGATGGAGAGCGAGAGCAAGCTCGAAGAAGTGCTCGCCCATGACATTGGGGTAGCTGACCCGAGCCTTCTGCTGATAGGCCGCCAAGTCCCAACCGTTCATGGCAAGTTCATCGATCTGCTTGCGATCGATGCCGACGGCAAACTTGTCGTCCTTGAGCTCAAAAAGAACCGCACGCCCCGCGAGGTCGTTGCCCAACTTCTGGACTACGGCTCATGGGTACGCACACTCGAAGACGACGATATTGCCAGCATCTTCGAGTCCTATCTCAAGAAATACGAATCTGAACACGCCGGTTCATCCTTGGACGATGCCTTCTGTGCCAAGTTCGGTATCAAGAGCATGCCCGAGTCACTCAATGACACACACGAACTTGTACTTGTCGCAGGCGAGCTTGATGACAGTTCGGAGCGGATCATTGGCTATCTCGCCGACGAGTACGGCGTGGCGATCAACGCGGTGTTCTTCCGATTCTTCCGTGATGGTGACAACGAGTATCTCAGCCGTGCATGGTTGATCGACCCGGGTGAGGTCGATGCCAAGGTTGAAGAGAAACGAGAGAAGGGCCAATGGAACGGCGAGTTCTATGTCTCCTTCGGCCACGGGCAGACACGCGACTGGGAGGATGCACAGATGTACGGCTTCATCTCGGCAGGCGGTGGAGCATGGTACTCCCGTACACTGAGCATTCTCGAACCGGGAGCCCGGATCTGGGTCAATGTCCCCGGCAGCGGATATGCTGGCGTCGGCATCGTTGAAGAAGCAGCAGTG
>JAESSR010000272.1 GCA_016764015.1 Phycisphaerales bacterium | reverse complement strand
TGCGAGCACTAAATCACGGGAAAGCTCGTAATCCAGTTCTGCTTGAGCGACTTGCCCTGCGAGCTCGTCGAGAATTTCTTCGGCAACATCCGGGTTTACACCCATCATATCGAGCTGTTGGCTCAGTTCCTGTGCGGTGTCATAGGCGTTTGCTGACTTGGTGAGCAGCTCAGAAACGATTGGGCTCGATGCCCCGATGCGAGTGAGCTCGATGGTTCGCTCGTCAATCGACAGACGCATGACCTGCTCGAACTCGTCGGCGCTGATCGAGGTGACGGAGAGCTTGGCGAGCTCTGCTTCAAAGGCGGCTTTGAGTTTTTTAACATGCTTGCTCGGCAAAGGCATCGTGATTTCGATGCGGTCTTGACCCTGTCGAATAATAAGAATCCCAAAGAGTCCATCGGGGTCGATGCGATCCTTCAAGACCTCAATCACCTGCGGGATCACTTCGCCTGCGGTTTCGGTCGAACTGATCTCAACGGAATAGATCAACGAAGATCCGCCTCGGAGATCCTTGCCAAGCCCGATTTTCTGTGAAGGTGGACTCGCAACTACATAGGCGAGAATCAGCATCGCGATGGCGATGGTCATGTTTCGGACATAGTGACGCATGCGTATAAACCTCTCCGGTCGGTGGAGTGAGTGAGCGTATCAGGGAAAAACTTAAGTGGAAACCGTTTCGAGATCATCAGCCGAGTTGTCGCTTGGCTTGCTTGATGAATCAAGTACCGTCGAGACGGAACCTTTGGCGAGCCAAAGGCGTGTGTGTGATGATTTGTCGGTTTCGATAAGCACCTCGTGCTCTTTGATTTCGATGACGGTACCGATGATCCCACCAGCGGTGCGGACCTTGTCACGCTTGCCAAGAGTTGAGAGCATCGCAGCCCGTTTTTTCTTCTCTTTGCGCCCTGACATTGACATAATCAGGAACATCCCCACCATCAGGATGATCGCGATGAAGAAAATGTTGCTCCCGCCCGGAGCCTGTTGTTGACCGCCCGCACCGTCGGCTCCACCTAGAGCCTGGGTTGTTGGTGTCGCGGCGGCATCGCTGCCGACCATTTGCCCGAGGGTGGGATATATATTGGCCAGTGTAATGCTGATTTCTTGCGTCATAACGAACCTTCCATACCTTGCATGACCCTGACGAACTCGTTTCTATCAGAGGGTGTGGATGATAGGACGGGTATATTGATGAAGTGGTAATCTTCTCAACCTGTTTCGTGATCTGCCACGCCTGATTTCACGGACGATTGGAGACAATCTCGCTCAGATGCGGACGCTTGGACACAAACGCATCCCAATCATCGCTCCTGATCGCAACCCGGAGGTCTTCGGTGAGCCTCTGGAAGAACCGGAGATTATGGAGTGTCACCAAGATCGGCCCGAGCATTTCGCCTGCCTGAAAGAGATGCCGAAGGTATCCACGAGAGAACGGCTGACCATCGGGTGTCGACCAGCCGTGCAATGCCGGGTTGCAGGCTTGGCAGTCGCACCGGGGCTCTATCGGAAGCTCATCTTTGGCAAACTGGGCATTTCGGAGTCGAACTTGCCCGTTGCGTCCGGGTTCACAGGTAAATGCGTTGGCATTTCGTCCATTGCGGGTCGGCAGGACACAATCGAACATGTCAACCCCGGCCAACACCGCCATGGTGATGTCATGCTCATACCCAACCCCCATGAGGTATCTGGGTTTGTCTGCGGGCATCTTTGGAGCGGTATGGCGAACAATATTGGCGATATCCTCGGTAGATTCCCCTACGGCTACGCCGCCGATAGCGTATCCGGGCAGATCAACATTACAGATATGCTCGATCGACCAATCTCTCATTTCCAGATTCGCCCCGCCTTGGATGATGCCGAAGAGGGATTGTTCGCTTGGTCGGGTATGTGCTTTTTTGCACCGATCGAGCCAGCGGACGGTGCGCTCGTTGGCGATCGTCAACCTTGCAGCATGGTCGTATTGAGTTTTTTTCTTCGTATCGCGTTGCGTTGCTTTGGCAAGCCGAGGCTGATTCACATCACCAGAGTTGGGATCGACCGAAGGCGGGCAATCGTCAAAGGCCATCATAATGTCTGGGCCAAGTTCGTTCTGGACACGCATCGCGATCTCTGGATTGAGCCGAACCATCGATCCATCAAGGATAGATTTGAACGACACGCCGTCCTCGTCGATCGCATTGATATCAGCCATCGAATAGGCTTGGTACCCACCCGAGTCGGTCAAGATTGGGCCGTCCCAGTTCATAAACTTGTGGACGCCGCCCATGTCTCGGATGAGTTCTGAGCCCGGGCGGAGCATCAAGTGATAAGTGTTGTTGAGCAGTATCTCCGCTCCACCCTGACGAACCTGGTGAGGCAAGATGCCTTTGACCGTTGCCCGCGTGCCCACGGGCATAAATGCCGGGGTCGCAAACGAACCATGCAAAGTGTGCACCCGGCCTGTGCGGGCGTTGCCTGATGTGGCTTCGATATCAAATGAGAGTGGTGCTGGCATCGGAAGAAGATAGCACTGCGAGGAACGAAAAGCGATTCAAAGCTAATCGTCGTTCTTGCTGGCGAGCGCGAGCAACTTCTTTTCCTTGTCGCTCAGCGATGCGAGCCCTTTCTGAGAGACCTTCTGGAGAATTTTGTCGATATCGTCTTGGGATGGCCCGGATGAGTTTTTATAGCTTCGATAGGATGATTTTTTCTTGCCGGCTTTGGATTTCTTAGGCTTTCGGCTGTCGCCAAAGATGTCAAAGAAATCCGTCAAGAAATGCGAATGACGAATGAAAAAATACCCAGCGATCGCGCCGCCAATATGTGCCGCTTCGCCCCCAGCGTTTGGGGAACCTCTTAAAAGACTAAAGAGCGCAATCGCTACATACCCATAGGCAAAGGTTTGCATCTTGAGCGGGATCGGCGGAAAGAGCAGGCGGATCACCGAGTTTGGCGAAACAAAGGCACAGGCTACAATCACACCAAACACACCAGCAGAAGCACCGATGAGCGGGGTTTGGAAACCGTCTTTAAGAATATTCAATGGCGTGTACGCACCAAGCACATTTAAAATGATGAATAGCAACCCGCCGGAGAGCCCGCAGATGAGGTAGAAGGCGAGGTATTTTTTCCTGCCGAGGTACTGCTCGACCATCGGCCCAAAGACCCACATGCCAAACATATTAAAGAGCACATGCAGAATGCTGTTTGGATCGTGGAGAAACTGAAAAGTGATCAATCGCCAGACTTCGAGTCTTTGAATTGCTGAGTACACCGAAAGTTGTCCGAAGTCATACAGCCCCGAAAAGGAAGTGGTCGCCAAGAAATGAATAGCCACATTGATCACAATGATCCATGTCGTCACCGTCCAGCCAGGAGCACGGGCAAAGATATTCTGCCCACCGCCCCCGCCATTGGATGAGCCCATGCCTCGGCTCGAGTTCACATAATCTCGATCATGAATGCCCATTGTGCTCTCCGCGCATACTTAAAAACCTGTTCGGCCTACCGAGACCCGCAGTGTATTAGGATTTTCGGCTCGATTCTGTCGCCCGCTTGAGTGTTCGACGCTCCTTGCGTGATAAAGATTCGATCCCAGTTGATGATATCTTGGCCAAAATCCTGTCTAACTCAGCTTGAGAAATGATTTCCTCATCATCTTCATCAACAATGGGCTCATTTGAGGTGTTTTTCCATGCTTCCCCTTCGCCCTTCAACCCGGGAATCATCTCGCCATACTGGAGGAACTCAAGCCTGCGTTTTTCCATAGAACAGACAATTCCACCAAAGATCGCAATCGCGAGGAGCATTTTTCCATCCTGGAAGATGATGCCGACCAATCCGAGTGCCGTCGCGACCCCCAGACCAATATTGACCGTGAGGAACATCGCTTTCGATGCTGAACTTCGCTTATGGAGGATCGCTTGGAGGATTCTCGCCGAGTCCATCGGATACATCGGAATGAATAAGTTGAACACGAGCAAAACGAGATTGATCGAATAGAACGCCCGGATGACTTCGAGCCACCAGACCGCTTCACCCGAGACCAGCACGATATCTGCAGCACTCGTCCCAAGCGTGACAGGATTGAATGCCAACGATGCAAAGCTACCAGTCAGAAAATAGAGTGGGATAGCAAAGACAGGAACAAGAATCAGATTGACCATTGGGCCTGCCATTGCCACTTTGAACTGCGATTTCCAGTCATCGGGGGCCGTACACATCGCGAGCCCGCCGAGAGGCCAGAGCATGATCTCAGTCGCCTGTCCGCCGATGCGTCGACAAACGACACAGTGCCCGACTTCATGAGCCAGGACCAACGAGAGCATCGCGACCAAGCGAGGCCAAACAAATATAAATCCTTCGCGGTTGCCCGGGAGTGTAAAAATCAACTCGCTTAGTAAATACACGATAAATAACAAATGGATCCGAACACGAATGCCCTTGATCGTGAAGATCGTGAAACCCCACGCGAGCGGATTCTCCCCATCGCCAAATATCCGCGCGAGGATGGCTTTAGGCTTAGCGAGCCGATCACCATCCTGTTCGTCGTACGAAGATTTCCATTCGCGATCACTCATCGTGTAGTTCTACACTCCGATTGGTGGATAGATGCGTAATCATAGATAAAACGAAGAGACGGACTGGAAGCCCATCCCACTGAGAGGCATCATCGCCACCAGGTTGATGAGCCGTAGGTTGCGCTGTCGCCGAGTTCCTCAGCGATACGAATCAACTGGTTATACTTGGCATTTCGATCGGATCGACACGGCGCACCGGTTTTAATCTGCCCGCAGTTGGTCGCCACAGCGATGTCGGCAATCGTTGAATCTTCGGTCTCGCCAGAGCGATGCGAGATCACGCACGAGAGCCGATTGCTCATGGCGTAGTTCACCGCATCG
>JAESSR010000271.1 GCA_016764015.1 Phycisphaerales bacterium | reverse complement strand
CGTGGCAGAGGTACTCGAATGGTGCGTTGTGCCCGTCGATCAAAGGCTGGCGCACGACGCGGATGGCGAGTTTGTCGAGAATCCACGCGTGGAGTTCGTCGTCGCTTGTTGGGCATGAGCCTGTGATTGTTGTTTGGGTGTCTTCGATCGGGTTGTCGATCGTGTTTTCGCTCTGATTGAGCGCGTCGGAAAAATCTTCCATGTTCATATCTTTCTTTGATTTGTTGATTTGATTTATTATTTATTTTCGACAACGCCCAGCGCGATGAGGATCGCTTGGGATCGGTCGGTTGAAAACGCAGCGAGCGCATTGATGAGCATTCTTCGTTGTTTGGTATTTACGAAGAAGGTGAGTGCGCTTGGTAGTTTTTCGGTGTTGTGTTCTGTTGTTGGCTGATTGATTTTAATCGAGTCGTGTTTGTTCATCCTTGTCATTTCCCATTGTCAAGTCGTTGTGTACATGGGCGTATGCGCGGGGAGAAGCGAGCAGGCGACAGGCTGCGATGGGGGCGAGGCGTTTGACTGTTTGGTGATCGGGGGTTCCTGAGCCGATGATTCTTCGTGCTTTGCTCCAGGTGATGAGCTCGCGGGCGATGAGTGTGTTTGGTTCTATTGAGGTGCGGATGAGCTTATCGAGGGTGAGTTGTTGGTGTTCGAGCGCATCGAGTAGTCGGAGATCGACGGGTGTGTGGGGGAGTTGGTATGGGGTCATGCTTGCGCGTTCAAAGAACGGGCAGACGGCACCCATCGCGGCGATGGATTCGGTCGCGTGTGTTTGTGGGTTGGCGAGGTAGTGGCGGACGAGCGAGCTGGCGACGCCGAGCCCGCGTGAACGAGGCTCAACGATGACGCGCGAGATGCAACGGAGATGCGTGTTGATGCGTTTGGCGTTGAGCGATTTATTTGTAGTTGTAAAAAAGCCTGGCCATGCTCGATCTCGCCATGAGGAGTTGAGCGTGGGCATGGAGATGACGAGGACACCCGCGAGGATGCTGCCGAGGATCGGGACGGTGCGCGATGCTTTGAGGATCAGTGTATGCGTCGCGGGTTGGGCGCTGCGATAGTGGAGGTGGGCGAGGGTGTGGTAGTCTGCGATTGAGCCTGTGGTGATTTGGATGGGTTGATTGACATGATTGCATGCGTTTTTCGTAGTATTCGTGTTGAGATCAATGACGAGGTCTGGGTTGAGCATCGCTTCCATGTCTTCGTGGGGGGTGGCGGCGATGAGTGTGACCTTGGCGTTCTTTGCCCATCGGGCCATGGTTTTGGCAAGGGCGTAGGCGTTGGCTCGGTCGAGCGAGGTGGCGAACTCGTCGGCGATGACTGTGTCGCCGGGGTGTGCGCTGTGCATGGTGACGGCGAGGTTGAGTCGGGCGCGTTGTCCGACGGAGAGGCAAGATGGGGGTTGTGCCCAGAGGCTCGGCTCGGCGAGCCCACAGTGCGAGAGTGTTGTCAGGCGTTCGGTGAGTGGGCCTGTGAGTTGATCGATCATGGCGATGGATTGGTTGTGCGTGGTAGGTGAATCATTCACATAGTGAACCGTGTTGTGTTCGTTGAGGAGTGCGAGGCGGATGCCTCGAAGCAGGGATGATTTTCCAGAACCCGATGCGCCAGTGAGGAGGACGGTTGATGATGATTGGATGCGGCTGAGTTGGTCGGGTGATGGGTGAGTGATTTTGGGTTGAGTTGTATGGGTGAGTGGTTGGTGATCAATGATGAGCCCGAAGCTGGCGCAGGCGCGCAATGCGCACGGTGAGGCGTTGCTCGGCGTTTGAATCCAAACTGGTTCATTGAGTTTCTTTGGTTGGTTCCATCCCATTTGTGTGCTCGTTGTGTGGTTATCGCCAGGCGCGCAGGTTTGATGTGCCTGTGGATTCTGATTTTGAGGAGAGGGTTGCTTGGCACATTGCTTCGATCTCTTGACGGTGTTTGCGCACGCTGTAGAGGCTGACTCCGAGTTCGTCGGTTGTCTCGCGCATGGAATAGCCTTGGATGAAGAGAGCGTGGGCGATCTCTCTTCGTGATTTGCTCCACTGGTCATGATGGGCGATGACATACGCGACGCATGGATCGTTGAGGCGATTGACGAGGCGTTTGATTCGTTTGCGGATGATTCGTGGTGGTTGGTTGGTGAGTTTGGCGATCGAACAAGCGGTGCGACCATCACGAAAGATGGACAGCACGAGTTCGCAATCTGCGGGTTCGAGCCAGTCTGCTCTGTGGACAATGTGGTCTGTGAGTGACTCACGGTGCCTTCTTCGGAGGTCAATATCGTCGCTTGCTTGGTCGAGCCAATCGGCGTTGGCAGTTGTTCGTCGCATAATTTGCCTCCATCACTCAGATTTGTTGTATTTTTCCTTGACATTCCACGGCGATGGGTTCACAATAAAGAGAACCATCTTTTTCAAGTATACACCAAGTCGTGAACACTTTGCAAGGGTACTGTATGGTATATCAACAATTCAGCGCACAATCCCGGTCACTGCATACCGACCAAAATCCGATATCCACTATTTCAGCTCCTCGACTCAGGAATCGTTCGACCATTATGTCATCCCAACCTCATCAACACGGGCGTTCATTGGATTGCACCTTCGCCTCAACACTGCGGCAGCAACGGTTGCAGAACGGATTGTCATTGGCACAGCTCGCTCTGCGGGTTGGGTGCGCCAAGTCGTATTTGTCGTCGATCGAGAATGGGCACAAGGGGCCGCCTACGGCTTCGATTATTGAGAAGCTCGAGCAGGCGCTCTCGTTTCAGTCGGGCGAGTTGTTTTCATGTGCGCAGTGGGATCAAACCCCGATGCCGATCCGTGAGGACCTTGAGCAGCTTCGCCAGCGAGATGAGACGGTGTCTTCGTTGGCGCGGATGCTGGCGCAGAGTGCGCGTGATGGGGCGTCGCTCGACAAGTTGTATGAATCGGGTGTGCTGCGGAAGCTGATTGATCGGATTGATCCGGTGAATGATGCTGAGGAGGAACATGAAAAGGAATGGAAAGAAGAGGGTGTTGAGAAGGAAGGAGCTGGCAAGAGGATGGCACCGCTTGGGATGCTGCCGATGGAGGTGCCTTTGATTAACAAGGTGACGGCGGGGTATCCTGCGGATTTCTCTGATCTTGGGTATCCGGCACGGATCGCCGACGAGTATGTACGGGCACCGGATCTGAATGATCCTGATGCGTTTGCGGCTCGGGTGGTGGGGGATTCGATGGATCCCAACTATCGCGAGGGGGACATTGTGGTGTTTTCGCCTGCGCGGGAGATTGTCGATGGGATGGACTGCTTTGTGCGTTTGGAGCGCGATGATGAGAGCACTTTTAAGCGGGTGTATTTTCAGACGGACGAGGCGGGCAACGAGATGATCCGGATTCAGCCGATAAATAATAGTTATCCGCCGATGACGGTGGCGAGGCAGGAAGTGGCGGGGTTGTACGCGGGGGTGTCGGTGACGCGGACGATTGGGTGAGGGGGAGAGAAAATATCCCAAACATGCTTTGTGTTGGTGTTCAAATGGGCGAGTTGAGCGGGTGAATGTTGAAACCGCGGTGTTTGTGGTGCGTACAGGAGTTGGTGTTGGGGTACCCTGATGGGGGTAGGTGTGCTATCCTTTGCATCGCAGGCGCTTTCGGCGCTGGCTCTTTCTTTGAGCACACCTTGTCCCGTTTCTCACCTAGCTGGACAGAACGGGTGGGCGGGACGAATCACGATTGAATACGCGGAGACCAAACGATGGCCAAGATGTTTTACACACTCGACGAAGCTGCAGCCAAGCTGGGCATGGATCAGACTGAAGTGCAATCGCTTGCCGAGTCTGGTCAGCTCCAGGAGTTTCGTGATCGTGAGAAGTTGATGTTCAAGGTTGAGCAGGTTGATTTGCTCGCGGGCGATGATGATGCTGATGAAGACATCACGCTTGCTGATACGGGCACCGGGATCGAATCGATCTCGTTGAGCTCGTCTGGGAGCGCATCGGTCTTTGCGCTCGAAGCGAGCGGCGACGCGACTGGTGTTTCGATCTTTGAGCCTGAGGATGGCGACGAGGTTGATGCCAACGCTGATACGCTTGTGTCGAGTGGTGGTCTTGGCGGGTCTGGTTTTAGTATGGATGCGGGCGCATCGGGCTCAGGTTTGGCGCAGCTGGCGTTTGAGCCTGACGATACATCGCTCGGCGGAAACTTGCTTGATGATCTGGCTGCGGATTCGCAGACGGGTGCAACGGGCGGCGGGAGCGCGATTGGCGATACAGCCTTTGGTGGTTCGGTCGCGGGCGCACTCTTTGAGGGCACCTCATCACCAGAAACAGAGTTCGCACAATCATCGACTGGGGTGATGCCTATGGCCGGTGCTGAAATATACGACGGGGCAGCGTCCGGTTTGTTCGGCGGCGTCGCACTGGGTATGGCGCTCATGCTGATGGGCGCGTTGGCTGTGATGTTACTGGGTATAACCGGTGGGTCGCGGCAGATCCTTGGCACGGTCGATACCAACATGCTCTACATGATTGCTGGCGGCGGAGCCGGCGTTGTGATTCTCTTTGGGATCATCGGCTGGGTGATGCTTCGTAAGAGTTGAGCTAGCATTGGCCATGAACAAACAAGAACACATGCCCGTCGATTCGACGGGTTTTTTTATGAGGCGGATTGTATTTGAGCTCTATTTGTAGCGAATCGAGCATCCCGTTGGGCTGAAGCGTCCGCCTGGGATATTGAGGGCAGCGAATACATCTGTGTGGATATAGATCAGCTCTGGCGAGTCGGTTGTTGTTGGTTTAATGTATGCACGCAGGTGGGGCGATTGGAGAATGAGCATTGAGTTGGATGTGCTGAGAGTGATCGGTTGAGTCAGCTCGGGGAGATCAATCGAGCGTGGGGTCTTTGTGATTGGATCGATCAGGGTCAAGCTGGCTGGTTGGGTGGTCGATTGGTTTGGAGTGATCTTGAGTTCGAGTTGAACGATTTGGCTTGTGCCGGTTGGTGCATGCGAGCCTAGGGCATTTCTTGAGATGTCCCATCGGATGGTGATGTGGTCAACAATCTGATCGATTGGGTGCTCGATTGCCTGCTCGATTGCCTGCTCGATTGCTGGTGGGGAGTTGAGGTCAATCGCGACCAAAGGCTTGTTTGGCTTTGTGGGATTGGATGCAGGGTGAGCACTCATCGGCGTGCTCCCTTGCTTTGCTTGGGTGAGCGTTTTGGGGTGGTCGATTTGTGCTTGGTTGATCGTCCGATGGGTGCTTTGGCGAGGAGCTTGGCGGCGGTTTGTAAGCCTGCGCCGCGGGGGCCTGCGAACTTGTGGGTGAGGGTGGTAATAAGCCCGAAGCCTTCGCGGACTTCGTCAAGGCGGTGGTGAAGGGCGATGACATCTTCTGGCGAGTGGGTGCTGATCTGTGGGCTGAGTTCGCCGATTTCATCGAGGGCATCGAGGAGTGGATCGACCTCGCGTTTGATTCTTTCGCGGGCGATGGCGCGGAGCATCGACCAGACATCTTGCTCGGCTTGGAAGTATTCTTTGCGGTCGCCGGGGAGTCGGACTTTTTCGATGACGGCCCATTCGAGTAATGATCGGACGGACATGGAGACATTGCCTCTTGAGACGCACAGGCGTTCCATGATCTCGTCGGTGCACATGGGTTGGCCGGTGATGTAGAGCAGGGCGTGGACCTCTGCCATGGTGCGAGAGATTCCCCAGACGGAACCCATGCGTCCCCATGACGCGATGAATCGGTCTTGGGCTTCGAGGAGCTGGGCTTTGACTACGGCGCTGGATGTCTTTGGTTTGTGTGCCATTGCGTGTAATTATCACGGATGGAGGATGGTTTGTCTACGAGATTTCAGAAAAAACTGAAAATATTAAAAAAAGAATGATCTAGACCAAGATATCCACGCACCCTGCGATGCCGAGGATGATTGAAACGATTCCGTTGAGTGTGAAGAAAGCCATGGGTATGCCGGCGGCTCCTCGTTTGGCGAGGATGATGTGTTCGTAGACCAGAATGGCAATAACGAGGAGGATTGCTGAGCCAAAGATCAGATCGAATTGGGGTTCGTATTTCCATGCGAATACGAGGGCGATGATTGCGAGCAGGTGGAGGGCTCGGCTGATCCATGCGGCGCGTTTCCACCCGAAGCGTGAGGGGATTGATGAGAGCCCGGTTTGTTGGTCGTAGTCGAGGTCTTGGAGTGCGTAGATGGTGTCGAACCCGGCGACCCAGCACATGACCATTGCTGCGATCAAGAAGATGGCTGGGGTGTGGGGAAGTTGTGAAGGATCGACGGCGATGGCGGCGGCGATGGGGGAGGCTGCCAGAGCGCCGCCGAGGAAAAGATGGCAGAGCCAGGTGAAGCGTTTGGTGAAGGAGTAGAACCCGATCCAGAGGAGCACGGGTGCTCCCAAGATGGTTGGCCACCAGTTGGCAAAGAGGAACCCGAAGAGTGAGCAGGTGATGAGGAAGGCGATGGCGTTGAGGGCGAGGAAGAGGTAGCCGTCACGCATACTCAGTTTGCCCGTTGCAAAAGCGCGTTTGGAGGTGCGTGGGTTGTCTGCGTCGATCTTGGCGTCGGCGACGCGGTTGACGAGCATTGCCCAGTTGCGTGCGAAGACCATGCACACGACGATGAGGATGAGCATCGGGATGAAATCGAGCCGGTCAATCTGGTATGGCTCGTCGCTTTGTCGAGGGGCAGCGAGGAAGGCACCTAATACGGCGAAGGGCATGGCAAAGACTGAGTGGGCGAGTTTGATATCGCCCATCGCGATGGTCACGCGTTGGGTGATTGAAAATGGGACGGAGGCTGATTCAAGGGTGTGGTTCACAGCAGTAAGGGTAGGCAGTGAGTGTGTGAGGTTGATATAAAAAATCCCCGGGTGTCCGGGGCGGATAGTTCGTTGTTTGTGAGAGTAGTTTGTTTATGGACAGCCTTCGGCGAAGAGGGTGAGGTAGTCGGAGATGTCAAAGAAGTTGAATCGACCGTCATTGTTGAGGTCGGCGATGGGGTCGTTTGAACTGAATGCACTGAGGAATATGGAAATATCGAAGAAGTTGAGGCGCCCGTCGTCATTGAGATCTGCGGGGCAACCTAGTGACTCGGTGATGGTTTGATTGTGGAGAATGCTGAATCGTGTAGTGGTGAGGGCGATGAGATCAAGGTCGGTGTCGCCATCGAGGTCGACGAGGGAGACTGAGCGTGAAGGAGCGGCGAGTTCGTAGAGTTGTTCAATCCGGAGGAGGTTTGTATCTTGTCCAAGAAAAATTGAGGCTTGCGATGTCATAGCGATGATGTCGATGCGATTATCGAGATTGATATCAGCTGCGAGGAGTGCGCGGGGTGGTGAGGATGCTGTGAATACGAACGGTGGTTGGAAGGTCGCGTTTCCATTGCCCAGTGCGACACGAACCTCGTTCTCTTGGGCGTGGGCGGTGCAGAGATCGAGTGTTCCGTTTTGGTCTAAATCAACAAGCAGAACCGTATCTGCATGTGTTCCAATGAGGATGTTTTGTGCTGACGAAAAACCGCCATCGTTGATTCTTACATATAGGCTTAAAAACAAGCTCGAACTGTTGGCAACCACAAGGTCGAGCAGCCCGTCTTGATTGAGATCGCCTCCGCGGACAGATTGGGGGAATGAGCCGGCATCAAACTCTGCAACTTCTTTGAATGTTCCATCGCCGATGCCTTCGAGGATTGTGATGGAGTTGTCAAACAGATTTGTGACGACGACATCTAGAAACAAGTCATCGTTGTAAGCGAAGAAATACATTGAGGTTGGCCTGCTGCCGGCAGCCGAATGAATTTTCTTGCTGAATGTGCCATCACCATTCCCTAGAAAGCAGTCGAGCCCGCTCGTGTTTCCTAGGTAGCAAATATCGAGAACTTGGTCGTTGTTGATGTCGTGGACTTGCAAATCGCGAGGTGAACTCCCGGCGGGATAGATTGCAGGCTCGGCATAGGTGCCGTCGGCATTTCCGAAAAACACAGCAACATCATGGCCATTGTTGAGGACGCTGAGCAGATCAATGATGCCATCGTTATTGAGATCGGCGGTGGTTGAGTAGAACTCGTGGCCATTGATGGGCACTTCTTGGCGAACAAGCAGGGATCCATCGCCAGTCCCTGTGAGTATTGAGAGCGAGTTGTTGCCAATGGTGGTGATTGCGACATCTTGGATTCCGTCGTTGTTCATATCAGCGATAGTGTGTGAAGTTGGAGTTTGATTCGTCGGAAACTTTGTTGGCGAAGCGAAGGTGCCGTCGCCAGTTCCTATGTATGTGTAGAGCGCATTTCCATTGGGAATTGGCGTGTCTGTTGTGATGGACAGGTCCACTATGTTGTCTAGATTGAGATCGCCGAATGAAAGGCTCTTTGGGGTGGCGGGTATTTGAATGGTCAATGTCTCGGAGAATGAGCCATCGGGTTTACCCAAGAAGATAGTGACAGAGTCCGAGTCTTCGAATGCAAGAGCGAGATCGATGAGAGAGTCGCTATTGACATCGCCGGTAATGATGGAGGTTGGGCGATCTTTGGTGGTGTAGATTGGGCCTTGCGTGAATGAGCCCTTGTTGTCGGCGTCGGCGTAGAGGATGTTTAATCCTGTGAATGTGGTAAAAATAATATCCGGGTGCGTGTCGGCGTTGATGTTGGCAGTAATCACTCCGGTGGCGGTGAGGTTGAGATCGCGGACGATAAGCGGTTGGAATGTCCCGTCGCCGTTGCCGAGGAGGAGATTATATTTAGGCAAGAATGAGTTCTGTGAAATGATGTCTGGGATGTTGTCGTTGTTGAAGTCAGCGATTGCAACCGAATCTGGGTGCCCGAAGACAATGACATCGGTCTTTGGGGCAAAGGTACCGTCGCCGTTGCCAAGTAGGATGCTTAAGCCGTTTGAGCTAAATGTAGGCGTGACGATGTCGATTGCGCCATCACCATTGAGATCGTGTGCGGCGACAAAGACAGGAAACTCGGAGGTTTCATAGTCTTGTCGCGTTCTAATGGAACCGTCGTCGTTGCTTAGGAACACACTGACTGATGATTCGCCGGAGTTAGCGACGATGGCATCTGGAACACCGTTGTTGTCGAGGTCGATTGTGATGATCGATGTTGGGTTTTCGCCAGTTTGATTTACAGGCACCGGGAAGATGGGTGTGTGCTGTGCATGGGCTGCACCGGGCGAAAGGAGGGCGAGGGTAGCGGTGCTCGCCCAAAGATGTACACGAGTAAGATAATGTCTCAATCCGATCCCCTATGGATGAAAATATGAACTTCTTATTATACCACTTACGGACAGCCTTCGGCGAAGAGGGTGAGGTAGTCGGAGACATCGAAGAAGTTGAATGACCCGTCGCCGTTGAGATCAGCCGATGAATCGCTTGCGCTGAAGGCTGTGAGGAAGGCGGAGACATCGAAGAAGTTCAGGTTTCCGAACGGCTCGGCGAGGTCGGCGGCGTTGCAGCCGGCTGCTGATGCGGTGACATCGCCGGTGATGACGATGGCGTAGCCTTGGGGGCCTTGATTGATGGCGGTGCCTTTGACACGCACGGTGTAGTCGCCGGCGGGTGTAGCGGGGAGCATGACCATTTCGACATTGTTGATTTCGTCGGGTGAGCCGCCGAAGTTTGATGTGCCGTTGGTGATGTTGTTGCCGAGGATGATGTTGCCGCCGGGGATGACCATTTCGAGATCAAGGTTGTTGACAGGAGCGAAGTTTGAGTTTGGGGTCGATGCAGGGTCATGCCAGACGAGGGTGACTTTGAGTGGCTCGCTGATCGAGTTGACGGTGAAGTTGATTTCAAACTCGTCGTTGGTGCTCATGGCGTCGTTGCCGGCGTTGCGAACATCACGGATGATGAGATTGCTTGAATCGCCTACAAAGTGCAGGGCGTTGTCGAGGAGTACGCGTCCCCAGCCTTCTTGGTTTGATGGGAACCCGTTGATGCCGGTCATGTTGACCGCGGAGTTGAGCAGTGTCGCTTTGATGAGTGTGCCCGATGGTGTGAATCCATCGTCTGACTCTGCCGCACCTGATGGGTAGTACCCGTCTTCGAAGTATTGGCGGGTGAGCGCTGCGGTGCCTGCGATTGCGGGGGCGGCCATTGATGTGCCCGTAAGTCCGGTTGTGCCGCAGGATGTTGATGAGTTTGCCGAACGGGTGTTGCACCCTGGGGCGAAGATTTCGGGCTTGCGCCTGCCATCGGCTGTTGGGCCGCGTCCGCCGGAGCAGAAGGCGCCCTGATTGTTTGAATCTTGTGAAGCGCCGACGGCGAGGCAGTTCTTGGCGTTTTCTGGGTTTTTGAGTGTGCTTGTGTTGGTGACGGCGAATATGACGAGGTTGTCATCGTTGTTGTAGGAGAAGGCGTCGATGGCGCGGACGAGCCCGTTGTAGGCGGTGGTGCCGTCGTCGCCCCATGAGTTGGTGTGGATCGCGGCACCCTGTGAGTAGTGCAGGTTGAGCCTTGCGCTCATTGCTGCGTTTGAGAATGAGGGGGTGGAGTTGTAGATGAGGCGGGCTTGGTAGGCAACGCCGCGGGTGTTGTTGTCTGCGTTGTTGTCGCCGAGTACGGTGCCTGCGACATGGGTGCCGTGGAAGTCTGAGCCGAGCGAGGTGTTGTATGCCTGGATTTTGCGATGGTCATCGCCGAAGGGATCGCCTTCTGGATCGGTGAATGAGCAGTGATTGACATTGACCCGTCCGTCCATGATGGCGACGAGTTGGTTCTCACCATGGATTCCGGCGTCGTAGACTGGGAAGAAGCCGTTGACATTTGATTGGACGATCCAGCGGTCGGTGGAGTTTCGCATGGTGATTTCAGATGCAGACTCGATCCATTGGACAGCGCCGATTTTGGCGAGTGCTTTCACGGCTGCCAGTGTGCCTACGACATCGATGACATTGCGATCACCCATGTATTCGTTGTGTGTGATTTCAACACCAGGGTGATTGGCGACTGCTTTGAGTGCTTGGGTGAGGTTTTCGGAGGGGAAGAGGGTCACTTGGGCGGCGACCTGTCCTTTGGTTGCGATCGCCTTGCGGGCGAGTGTGGTGACGGTTCGGTTGCCGAGTTCAGGATCGATCTTCCATGCGTCTTGGAAGTCGACGATGTGGGTGATCGATGGGATGGCACGCAGGGCAGCGATGCGGGCGTCTTTGAGGTTGACAACATAGGCATGGTCTGGGAGGTAGTCGCCGATGCGGGCGCCGGTGGCGGCGATCTGTTTGCGCAGGGCGGGGGTCATTGTGGAATCGAGCACGATGACCATGCGATCGGGCATGCGTTGTGGTCGTTGTTCGTTGCGTACCTTTGCGTTTTGGAGCGTGCTGACCTTGACGGTGCCGGCTTTGAGTTGGAGCGATGGTGCCTGTTGTGATTGGGCGAAGGCGCTTCCTGAGAGCAGGATGAGCGTTGAGATACTGATCGCTGAACGGATGCGTGAGAATGGGTGGTTTGATGCGTCCATCT
>JAESSR010000270.1 GCA_016764015.1 Phycisphaerales bacterium | reverse complement strand
TGGTGTGCACCTTCACAACCCGAAGCCCTTACAGTGCCTCGGTCGAAGCACGGTAGAGATCGGCCCGGCTTGACAAGGCTTTGCTCGAGGCCTTGCGAATTTTCTTCCCGAGTTTGCGGATCACCGTCGCGAGAATCGGCATGACCAGGAGCGCCACAATCGCAAGCTGCCAGTTGATAAAAAAGGCAGCGAAAAGTGCAACGAGCCCTTTAGTGACATGCGCCACCGCTTTGGAGAGCATGGCAACGAATCCAGCCGAGAGCGCCTCGGTATCATTCACGATCCGCGAAATCGCATCGGTTGGCCCTTCGCTCACGATCGTTTTGAGCGGCAACTCGAGCACCTGCCCGAACGCTTTTCGACGAATCCGCGAGACCGTCGTGTGCACAACCGTCAACGCAAGGTACTGATGCATAAAGTTCGCCAAAGCACCGATCACTGTCAGCCCAGCAAGACTCACCATAATCAGGACAATGCTCTCGTACGGATCGGTCGGGAGCGTATCGATCCATGCAGTGTCAATGAACTCGCGATATCGCTCGCTCTGCTCAACCTGATCATGTGCATACGCTCGGAGCCCACCGCTTTCTGGATCGAGCAAAATTTCGAGTGTTGGTCCGAGCACGAGAATCCCCGCACCCACCCCGCCCGCCGAAATCAGCGCAAAGAAAACTCCGAACACCAAGTGCCCACGCATACGCAACATCTGTTTGGCAAACTTCCAGAAAGCATCCATAAGAATCAATCATACGAGCACCGTCGGCTCATATCTCCACCCGATCGCGTGTGAGACGAATATGGGCAGGCGAATGCAGCTCACCCTGATCCATCCCCGGGCATCCCTCAGATTCCTCTCGCCACGCCCGTTTACCAATCAGATTACTCTTCCAGAACGGCCAGGTTCGACACTGCTCGGGACGCGCACCATACACGCTGCACCCGGTCTTGCCCTGCTCATCACGGGTGAGAAACACACAGTCATACCCGTACTCATCAACTTCGATCTCATTGAGTGATCGCCCCACGATCGTTTCGCGCGTGTGGTTGGCGTAGAACTCTTTTTTGGATATCTTCAAATCCTTCGCCATCGCCTGTGCTTCAACATCGGTAAACAGCACAAAGCCCGTCGGCCCGGTGCAACAGTTCCCGCACTGCGTGCAAGTAAAGCGGAGCCCAGCCTCACCGGTATCAGTTGTTCCGGTTGGATCAGGCTTGTCGAACCATTCCTGCTTGCTCGCAGGCTTCGCGGTTGGCTTGGATTTCCCCATGACTATTCCGCCCCCCGCTGAATCACAACCAGCGTCTGGTCATCATCGCGCTCGAGCTTGTGCGTAAACTCATACAACGCCTTATGAATCGAATCAATCACACACTGAGGCTTCCCGGTACACCTGTTAAGCGAATCCTTCAACCGATCAACACCAAACATCTCATGCTCCTCGCCAGCCGAGAGATGCCGCGGGGCCGACGCTTCGGTGATCCCGTCGGTATACAAAATCAGCGTATCGCCCGGCTCCATCACGCATGAATCCGATACAAACTCGATATCTTCCGTGATACCCAACGGCAATGTCCCAGCACTTTCGAGCTGCTTGATCGAACCATCCTTCCGCCGAATCATCGGCGGATTATGCCCACACCGTGTCCACTGAATCTTACCTGAATCAGGATCAAGCACACAAAAGAACGCGGTCGCAAACTCACCATTAAGATTCGCCTGCACCAGCTTGCGGTTGCAATACCGCGCAACATCAGCAATATCATCAACCACCGACTTTGGATCGTCGAGCGTATCGCGATAACAATGCAAAATCGCACGCAGCATCGCCATCACCGTCGCCGCCCCAGGACCATGCCCAGAAACATCCGCGATCACGATCCCGATTCGATTATCCTCGCCCTGAAAATAATCAAAGTAATCCCCGCCCGCGATGTTGCTCGTCAGATAGCTTGTCGCAAGCGTAAATCCTTCGAGCTTGGGTGCTCGATCAGGCAACAACTGACGCTGGATCTTGGCGATCTGCTCGAACTGCTCCATCAACTGATCGTTGAGCGTCTCGGCCTGCTTACGGAACACCAGATTCCGCGTCGCCGTCCCCATCATGTTCATATCGAGCAAACCGGCGACGAATGAATCAAGATTATTCCAATCCGATCGCTCGTGAAAACTCATCGACCAGTTCAACGCCTCGCCATCGTCAAACGCGGGCATCGCCGTCACCGAGTTGAGCTTGCTGGCATATGGACCGAGCGCCTTAAACAGCGCCTCGTCCTTCATCAGATCAAACCCGCTCACCACCGCAGGCTCGCCCGTCGCGATGATCTCGCCAATCAACCCGCCCTCATAAATCGGCAGCCGCTCCCAATCGAGCCAAGGATTCCCGCTCGGCGATTGTTGAGGCTTGTTATCACCGTGCGAGATCGAACGCGTGATCTTGTACTTGCCCGCCGGCAAATCACGCACCGAAATACTCACAAACGCATCACGCGGAAACCGCTGCCCAATCCAAGGCCCAAACGCCTTGAGCATCTCCGCTGGGTCCTTGACCGAACTCACCTCACGCAACACCTTTGCCAACGCCGCAATCTTTGGATTGGCTGAGAGATCAACAAAGCGGTGCGTCGATGCAGGATTCATAGGAGTATTGCTCACGCACACCCCGTTTCAATCGCATCACAAAGCTCGCCCGCCATCGCGAGCATTGTATCCACCGCCTCGTTCCATCCAGCATGTGATGACTCTGGAAGGAGCGGGATATTGATCCGTATATTCCACGCTGCCGATCGCGCCGCTGCTTGCCCAAGCACCGCAGCGACCCCAAGATCAGACTTGAGCTGCTTATTGGTTGTTGTCATCAGTTCTTTGCAAAGCTCAAGCAACTCCACCGCCCGCGCCAACATCACCCGTGGCGGCTCAATCGCCCCACTGACTGCATCATCCCAACCCGCGATCCGTTCCGGATCGTTCTCGTCAAGTTTCCACATCGAGTTGAGCACGCCGTAGCCTGCAGCGTCGTCATCGCCGAGTTGGAGGAACTGGGCGCGGATCGTATTGAGTTTCTCCTGCGCATCGACATTGAAGGCTTGGTGCTCGCTGAGTGATTTCTTGTTGATCGAATAACTCACCACCATCCCCGCCGTCGCCGCTGCGGTTGAGCCGGTGATGGCGGCAGCTGCACCGCCTCCGGGCGTGGGCACCTTGGCGCTGAGCAATTCGAGGAACCCGGCGATGGTCTGGGAGGCAATGTTCATGCAGGATCGTAGTCTCGTACTCGTTTCATTTTATAAAACGGCGATTTTGATCAGCATCTACGGAAGCATCAAGCGTCAAACATTTTCGGAAATGTCAGTCTGTGCAGCGAAGTTGCTCTATTTCATCTTCAGTGAAACCGAGGTTTGTCCATCTTCTCCACATCTCAGTCGCTAACGCAGTCGTTGTGGGTATGAACTCCTCGGGGTTATTCTGGGTTGACTGATACAACTCGTCGAGGCTCATCCATCGGGTCTGGGTGTATTCCCAGTTCAGTTTCAGGTTTGGCATACCGTCAACCAGAACTTGGATCGCAATGTCGGTTGATCCAACCGCGTCATCATGCACGAGTGCAATGGGATGGTATGGAGGATTCGAAATCTTGATACCAATCTCCTCAGAAACCTCCCGGCAGAGTTCTGCAACAATCCGTTTTGGATTGAGTGTTTTACGGAATCGAGGCACATCGACCCCGCCGCTTGGTCCGAGTTCCCAAAGCCCGCCGTAGCGGTGGAGTTCGGGCGATCGCTTGCCCAGAAGATATTCCATGTCGTTTTCACCTTCTGCGTAGAGCATCGCCGTCACCGCCAAGAGCGAGATGCCCACATCAACCGTATCGCGTACCGCGTGGTTTTTGTATTGTTCAACCGAGGCTCGGATCACACCCGTACTCGCATCGTACGAATCAAACGCGAGCATCTTGCCGTTGAAGTATCGCGGGTTCTGTGCGCACAACTTGTCCCACGCAACATCAACCGCGTCGGCCTGCTGATGCACCTTGGGCGATCGATCAATCTTGATCGTGATCGGTTCTGTGATGGCTTCGATTCGCACCATAGTGAGTTTTTTAACGAGCCGCGACCGTGAGGGAGCGGTCTTGG
>JAESSR010000269.1 GCA_016764015.1 Phycisphaerales bacterium | reverse complement strand
TGCGATGCTGCGGGCGGGGTTGTGCCCGGGGTGTGGGTATCAGATACATGATGTACATCCAGAGGAAGATGGATGTTCGGTCTGCCCAGAGTGCGGCGGGGCGTGGAGAGTAGGCTCTGATGGGTAAGCAGAATGATAAATGGATATACGACAGCCGGGGGCAGAGAGTCCCGCTGCGTCGTGACCCAGAGGGCGTTTGGCATCACCAGAAAAGTTTTCGGCCCAACTTCACAACGGGTAATCGGCTGATCAAGAAACATCCTCGTATCGCTGTTGTGATGGCGATGCGAGAACTTACTGAGCTTGATTTTCGGCCTCAATCCCGCGGTGGGTGGTTTTGGGCTTGTGTGTGTCTTATTGGCTTATCGATGGTTTATAGTGCGATGATCTATGGACTATTTTTGAAAGTCTTCTTCAGCACAACAAACTGGGTGGCCATTTTAGTGACATTTGCAGTTGTATCCGTGATACAAACTTTGAGTACCTGGCATGGGTGGGGAAAGGCGGATCGCAGGCTGGAAGAAATATATGCCATCATCAAAGCACACCCATCTCATTGCGCGGCGTGCTGGTACCCACTTGGTGATATTTACGATTCGGACGGCTGTGTTGTGTGCCCAGAGTGCGGCGGGGCTTGGAGTTTGAAAGGGATTCGAGATTCATGATCTCGGAAGATATTCCTTCCTACAATCCTCCCATGCCATCGACGAGTACGACAAGCAAAAAGAAGCCCGCTGTGGGCAAAAAAACAGGTACAAAGAACCCCTGGGATACGCCGGGGATGCGTCAGTGGACGGCGATTAAAAAAGAGCACCCGGATTGTGTGCTCTTTTTTCGGATGGGTGATTTCTATGAGCTCTTTGGCGAAGATGCGGAGAACATCTCGCGTGATCTCGGGCTCTCGCTGACCACGCGAGGCAACGCGATCCCGATGGCGGGGGTGCCTCACCATCAGAAGGCGGTGTATCTTCAGCGGGCGATCGATCAAGGGTATCGTGTCGCGGTGGTCGATCAGCTCGAAGATCCCAAAGAAGCCAAGGGCGTGGTCAAGCGCGGGGTGGTGCAGGTCGTCACGCAGGGGACGCTTGTTGATGAGTCGCTGCTGCGCGAGGAGCAATGTGTGCCTTTGGGTTCGATTGCGACTTTGGATGAATCACATGCGGGGATCGCGGTCGTCGAGCTTTCGACCGGTGCGTTTAGCCTGTTCAATGGCACGCTCGAAGAATGCACCGATGAGCTGGCACGGATCGGGACCAAAGAAGTGCTGTTCAACTCGCCGGGCTTTGGTGAAAAGCCCAAGCGGATCGAGACGCTTATTGAGACACTCAATGCTTCTGGTACGGGGCGTCCAGGATGGCAGTTCAGAACAGCCGAGGCGGTGGAAGCAATCTTTGATGTGTTCAATGTCTCGACGCTTGATGGATTCGGGATTGAATCATCGATGCCTTGTGTGCTCGCGGCTGGTGCGACGATTCGATACCTGATCGAGACACAGGCGATTGAAGAGACACAGCACAGTGATACGCAACGCACGGCATTTGAGCGCCCACAAGCGACGCTGGCGCATCTGCGGGCTCCCGTGCTGATTGATCGTTCGCATGCGTGCATTATTGATGCGACGAGTCTGCGATCGCTTGAAATCGAACAAACGATCCGGGATCAATCCTTGGTTGGTTCACTCTCTGGGATATTTTTATCGAGCCCGGTGGGCACGCGCTGTGTGCTTCATACGCCGATGGGCAAACGGCAGGTGAGGAGCTGGCTCAGCTCGCCTTTGATTGATCGGGCGAAGATCGAACAGCGTCAGCAGGGTGTTGGGTTGCTTGTCCAAGACCATGCACTCTCAGAATCACTGGGATCATTGTTGGGTTCGATGTGCGATACCGCACGGATCGCTGGGCGTGTGGCGTTGGGGCGGACGACACCTCGGGATATTGCGGCGCTCGGGCGCTCGACCGGATTGATTGCGACGCTCATCGAAACGATCGCAGGCTCACCGGCACTGGCTTCGCAACATGATGAGCTCGAAGCCCTTGTCGATCGGATCGAGCCGGTGGCTCAAGGGATCATGTGTTCGTGTGTTGATGAGCCGCCGGCCCATCTGCGGGCGGGCGGGTTGATCCGCGATGGGGTTGATAAGGCGCTCGATGAAGCCCGCAATCTTGAACGCGATGCGGGCACATGGCTTGCAGAGTATCAAGCACAGCTTATCAAAGAGCATGATCTGCCTTCGATGAAGGTCGGCTACAACAGGGTGTTCGGGTACTACATCGAACTGCCGGCTGCGCAAGCAGTGCGCGCACCCGATATTTTTACACGCAAGCAAACGCTCAAGAATGCAGAGCGGTACATCACGCCAGAGCTCAAGGTGTTTGAGGAAAAGGTGCTCAGCGCATCGGATGTGGCGATCGAGCGTGAGCGGATTTTGTTCGATCAGTTGTGCAACTCAGCCCGATCGATCCTTGGTGAGCTTGGTGTGTTCTCAGATGTGGTTGCCACGCTTGATTGTTTGCTCGGCTTTGCGATCAAAGCTCGTGAGCGGGCGTGGTGCAAGCCTGAGATTGTCGATGAGCCGACGCTTGATATTATTCAAGGGCGGCATCCGGTGCTCGACGAAACACTCGGGCATCGCTTTGTGCCCAACGATTGCATGATGGGGTCGGCTGATAGTTCGTCGAGTTCCCAGGCAACACTTTCGCTCATCACCGGCCCGAACATGGCGGGTAAGTCGACTTATATCCGCCAGAATGCGTTGCTGGTGGTGCTTGCACAGGCAGGCAGTTTTATTCCAGCGGACGCGGCGACGATCGGGATCACCAAGCGGATATTTACGCGTGTGGGTGCGGACGATGCGCTCCATCGCGGCCAATCGACCTTTATGGTCGAGATGATCGAGACCGCCAATATCCTCAACAACGCCGATGCTTCGTCGTTGGTGATTCTTGACGAAATCGGTAGGGGCACTTCGACCCTCGATGGTTTGTCTTTGGCGTGGGCGATCTGTGAATGGTTGGCAGAACACAAGCCTCGCACGCTCTTTGCGACGCATTATCATGAGATCACCGAGCTTGAGGATCGGCTCGAAAACCAGGTCAAGAACCTGCATGTCGCGGTGCGAGAGTGGACCACCGATGATGGGCAGCAGGAGATCGCATTCTTGCATTCGATCCGCAGAGGGCGGGCTGACGAATCCTACGGCGTGCATGTCGCCCAGCTTGCTGGGGTGCCTAAGGTGATCACAGATCGGGCGCGGGAAGTGCTCGATAGTCTTTCTGTGCAGCACAGCGGGCGTGTTGATGTTCAGCAGGTGCAATCGGCTCAGGCGCAGGCTGGTGATCAGTTGGGGCTCTTTACCGAGTACATCGAGCATCCGGTGATGGCTGAGATCCGAGAGATCAAGCTCGATTCGATGTCGCCTATGGAAGCGTTCGATGAGTTGCGTCGGCTTCAGGGTGAAGCTTCGAAGTAGCTCTCCATCCGATCTTGCGACGGTTTGATCGGAAAACGGAGTTTGGGGTCTATTGAATCTGTATTTGTTTTCGGAATTGCTGTATCTATTTAAGTTCTGCGGGTTCTATTGGTGAAGAGGAAATAGTTTTGGCCGCTGTGGTTTGTTCGTGGGCAATGTTCCTACGATTCATTCACCACTGATCCTGAAAGCAGGCGACTCAATGACTGATACAAACTGTTGCAAATCATCAACTTGTGAGCCTAAGTCTATGAATGATTCATCGAAAAACCCCGACGCTATGCCCGATGTCCAGGGGTTCTCTGACGAGCGAAATGTCGCGATTGATAAGGTCGGGGTGAAGGATGTGGTGTACCCGATGAAACTCGCGACCCGTGATGGGCAAACGCAGTCCACGGTCGCGTCGATCAACATGTATGTCGCGTTGCCTAAGGAAAAGAAGGGGACGCACATGTCCCGGTTCTTAGAGGTGCTCAACGAGCACGGGTGCCAGGCGTTTTCGCCTGCGGATATCCCGTTGATAACACGCAAGATTCGAGATCGGCTCAATGCAAACGAGGCTCACTTTGAGGCATCGTTCACATACTTCATCGAAAAACCAGCACCTGTGACAGGGCAACCCGGTTTGATGAACTATGAGGTGACATTCGAGTGTACAGTCAACGGCACCAGCGAAGACTTTGTCATCAAGGTGGCAGCACCGGCGACGAGCCTGTGCCCGTGCTCAAAAGAGATTTCGGAATATGGCGCTCATAACCAACGGTGCCGGATCGAAGCTGCAGTACGGACCAAAGGCACCATGTGGATCGAGGATTTGGTCGAGCATCTTGAAGGGGCGGCTTCGCATCCTGTGTATGCAGTGCTCAAACGACCTGACGAGAAATATGTCACCGAGAAGGCGTTCGAGAACCCGAAGTTTGTCGAGGACATCATCCGCGATCTGGCGATTCTGCTCAATGCGGACGATCGGGTTGTTCAGTATGACATCAGCTCTGAGAACTTTGAATCCATCCATGCTCATAATGCATACGCCGAGCTTTCACGCGACAAGCGGCTGGACTGAGCCGGAGTGATTCTTAGCATCGATTGGGCAACCGGTGCCGTGGTTAACAAATCTCGGAGAGATTTTTAAATACGAACGGTGGTCGTGCTTTGTCAAATGACAGGAAAAACGAAGAGCGTAGTTAAAAACCCTTCGGGTTTATGAACCACGGCACCAGCTACCTCCCCGGGAAGCCCAGAGAATCTCGTACAAAGTCATCTATCTGGGCGCACATAGCCGATCCATACCTCGTACGCCTTACCAGCGTTGCTGAGCTTATCGTGTGTCCATTCATAGGCAGTTTCGATCCCTGATGCCCCGACTCTCAAAGTACATCCCGAGCATGTTCCATAGGCGCGTGTTTTTGCTCGCTGCGATGGCAGTGGGGGTGTTTGTGCTCTTGGTGATTCGGCTCGGTTGGATGACATTGGGCGCTGGCGGCGAGCAAGCCCGGATCGATGCGGCGAAGCTGCTGGTGCGTGAGACCTGGCTGCCCACGGTACGGGGGACAATCTTTGATCGCAAGGGGCGCGTGATCGCGGGTGATCGGGCCTCGTTTGACATCGCGGTGGATTATCGCGTGCTGGCGGGGCAGTGGGTGTATGAAGACCGATCTGGCAAGCTCTACGGGGTCGATATCCCGGTATACGCACGCAGACTTGCCAAGAGATACAACGCTGATATCTGGGATCGGCTTGAGGAATCTCAGCAGGACGAGATCGTTGCTGACTTTGAATCAGCGATGCATGCACGGATCGATGTGATGTATCAGTACATCAGCACCCGGGCGGGTGTGCCGATCGATGAGCTGATGGCTCAGCGTGACGAGATTATCAAACGCGTGAGCAGGATTAAAGGGGTCGTGTCGCGTGATCGGTACGCGAAGATGATTCGTGGGCACGAAGAACGCGGGCATGTGCCCAATGAAGATGATATTAAACGAGCCAAGGATTATGCGTCTCAGCCGATCGCAGCAGAAGAAACTGCCCACACGCTGGTGGGGGATATCAGCGATCAGCTTGGGTTTGAGTTTATCCTCCAGAGCGTAAAGCTGACGCCTTTGGTTGTGACGGATGATGAACCCGATGGGAACATCACGCCGGTGTTTGTCTTTCCTGGGTTGACGGTGGTCGATGCGACGACTCGGATCTATCCGTACAGTGATCTGACGGTGATGATTGATCGTTCAACCTTTCCGCCTCCGATTCAGTCTGATCGCGCAGAGCAGATCCATGTGACGGATATCGGGAGCATGATTCTGGGTTCGGTCCGCTCGGGGATTCAAGGATGGATTGATGACGATGGCGAGGAGCAGGGGGATCGTCCTCGCAGAAGACAGGCAATCAAAGATAACTCACTCTTGCGTGCTCGATCGGTGACAAGCAAGGGGACAGATCGTGGGCGGTACTTCCCGGGTGATCGTGTTGGACGCACAGGGATTGAGAAGGCGTACGAAGATCATCTGCGTGGATTGCGCGGCGTGACTGTTGAAAATAAGCAGACCGGTGAGTCGCTTGAGACGCTCTCGACACCCGGGCTTGATATTGAACTCACGCTCGACATCATGCTCCAAGCGAAGGTGCGTGCGATCCTTGAGCCTTCGCTTGGGCTTGCGCGGGTTCAGCCCTGGCATCATAATGAAGAACCGACGATGCCTATTGGGACCGAGCTTGATGCGGGTGTGATTGTTCTTGAAGTGGCGACTGGTGATATTCTGGCGATGGTCTCGACACCGGTGCCTCCGACTGATGGTGATTGGTCGAAGTATGGTGTGCGAGACGAAGCACAGAAGCGCCGCTATTTGGAGACCCATACGCCGTATTTTAATCGTGCGATCGCCAAGCCCTATCCGCCGGGCTCGGTTGCCAAGGCATTGATTCTCAATGGTGCAGCGAAGTTTGGTGTGTACAAGCAGGGGTACCGGATTCCAGCGACAGGAAGTTTATTTATAAACCAACCCAATCGGTATCGTTCATGGATATTTAAGAACCCGCCACACACGACCCACTTTGTGCAACTTGGGCGACATCCAGACGCAGTTGATGCGTTGATGGTGTCGTCGAATGTGTTCTTCTTTACGCTTGGTCGTGCGCTCGATGCCGAGCGAATTAGTGAGGTGTATCGGATGTTTGGTGTAGGGACGCCGTATGACCTTGGGATTGGGAAAGAATGGGCGGGTTCGGTTGAGCCGTTTAATGGTGTGAAGCTCAACATTGAGCATGCAACGCTGATGGGGATCGGTCAGGGGCCTGTGACTTGGACACCATTGCATGCGGCGGATGCATACGCGACGATTGCCAGGCAAGGATATCGGATTGCACCTAAGTTGATTCGTGATGGACGGGCACCAGTCGTGACCGATATCGGATTGCCTGCTTGGTCGGTGCGTGATTCGCTTGAGGGGTTGAGCAAGGTGGTGAACAACCGACGGTGGGGCTCTGGATTTGGGATTCGGTATCAGGAGCTTGACCCACACACGCCGACATTTAATGCGCCGGGGATTCATGTCTGGGGCAAGACAGGGACGGCGGATGCGCCTGCGATCTTCTTTGATCCTGATGAGGTTGGCGAAGACAATGGGCCCCTCGAACCGTTCATTGTGAGTGATGGCGATCATTCGTGGTATGTGACGCTTGTCGGTCGCGAAGGCGGCGAGCCTGAGTATGCGATCGCGGTGGTGGTGGATTACGCTGGTTCGGGTGGTCGAGTATCTGGGCCGATCAATAATCAAATTATTCATGCGTTAATCGCTGAGGGGTATTTGCCTGATGAATCAGATCGGGTTGAAGAGGTGAGCCCATGAGCACAATGCCCTCGAAGATATTTCGGCTCATCCAAGGCGGCGGGCGATCGGACCAACCGATCACCAAGGTCATCAAGGTGATTAACTATGGGTGGATCACCGTTGGTGCTTCGGTGTTGTTGACCTTGATAGGGATCTATGCGATTGATCTCGGGTTGAGCCGACCTGATGAGCATGGGACAATGGTGATGTCATCGACTGCCATCAAACAGATGATCTTTATGGCGATAGGGCTTGTGGCATGCTTTGTGATTGCGCTGCCTCACTACAAACTCGTTAGCGGGTTCGCTTGGTTGTTGTTCATTGTGTGTCTGGGTTTGTTGGTGTTTCTGTTGATTCCCGGGATTCCCAAGAGCATCGTGACTCCACGCAATGGGGCGCGTTCTTGGATCAACCTTGGGTTTACAGATTTTCAGCCTTCGGAGGTGATGAAGATCGCGTTTGTGCTTGCGGTGGCGCAGTACATGCGATTCCGCTCGGAGCATCGACGGTTCAAGGGCTTGATTGTGCCCGGGATTATCGCTGCGGTGCCGGTGGCGTTGATTACGGTTCAACCTGATCTTGGGACGGCTTCGCTCTTCATTCCAGCACTGTTCGCGATGCTGATTGCAGCGGGCGCGAGGTTGCGCCATCTGACCTTGATCGTTCTGTGTGCTGCGATGGCGGCCCCGGTGGGGTATCAGTTTATGAAACCTCACCAGAAGGCGCGGATCGATGGATTGGTCAAGCAGTTCCAAGGCGACACCTCGACGAACTTTGATATCAACTTCCAAGCTTACCGGGCCCAGATGCTCATCGGGGCCGGGCAGGCGACCGGGATGAACGATGAGACCACCCGGGCGATGGTGCGGTATAACGCGCTCCCAGAGCGAGAAAACGACATGATCTTTGCGGTTGTGGTCGCCCGATTCGGGTTTGTGGGCGGTTTTGTGCCGCTGGTTTTGTACGCGGTATGGGTCGGTGGGGCGTTTGTGGTGGCGGCGAGTTGTCGCGAGCCGATGGGCAGGTTGATTGCAGTGGGGATTCCTGCATTTATTGCGACTCAGGTCGTCATTAATGTTGGGATGAACATCGGGGTGGTTCCTATCATCGGCATCACGCTCCCGTTCCTCAGTGCTGGGGGATCGAGCCTGATTACCTCGTGGTTGATGACCGGGCT
>JAESSR010000268.1 GCA_016764015.1 Phycisphaerales bacterium | reverse complement strand
TATCCAACGCATCCATCAGGCCCGCCAGGATGTCAAGATCGCGGGCATGTGGACCGAAAACGATCAGGTCGGACCGATCCCCGATGGATTCTTTAATGTTGCGTGTCAGCAGGCGTGTCCGAGTGATGCGATCAGCTTCGGCGATATCCTCGATCCAAACTCACGCGTCACTGCAGAACGCGATTCGGGTCGCAGCTACCTGTTGTTGGGCTATCTCAACACCCGTCCACGCACCACTTACATGATGCGTGTTCGCAACCCGAACTCAGCAATCCGTCCGTTCGAACCTGATCCGTACGATCATGGGGGACATGGATCAGGACATGAAATGGAAAATAACAATCACGAAACAGATGGGTATGGCAAGGAGCATTCCTCAGCATACATCGATCGTGCAAAGCAGTATTTCGATCAGGGATATTCGATGAGTCTGAAGGTGCTCTCATGATGAACCATCCAAGTGAGATTTCATCGGAGTTCACGCTTCAGTCAGCGGAGTTGATACAGCAATGAGTGATACACATCCTGACCAAACCATCGCGCTCCAGGCTTCGGGCATCGCATCCGTGCAGCCGGTCGCTCGTCGTCAGCCGATTATTCCGGGCACCAAAGATGACGGCACGCTCACTGAAGACCCAGGTCTTCGCGCACCGCTCGTGCTCGGCGATCGCTCCTTTGGAGAGATCACCGACATTGTCTGTGGGTATGCCGAAGCACCGATGCCAAAGATATGGCTCACCGCCATCACCATCACGGCTTCTGTTGCTGCGGTCGCCAACGCGATGATCTTCTATCTTATTATCACCGGCGTTGGTGTTTGGGGCCTTAATAACCAGGTCGACTGGGCGTGGGACATCACCAACTTTGTGTTCTGGATCGGTATCGGTCACGCCGGTACGCTGATCTCTGCGATTCTGTGTCTGCTCAAGCAGAACTGGCGAACCGCGGTCAACCGTGCAGCCGAGGCGATGACGATCTTCGCCGTGATCTGTGCGGGTATCTTCCCGGGTATCCATGTTGGTCGTGTGTGGATGGCGTGGTTCTTGGCACCCGTGCCCAACTCCAATGGGATCTGGCCCAACTTCCGATCACCACTGCTCTGGGATGTGTTTGCGGTCTCGACCTATGCGACCGTATCGGTACTCTTCTGGTATATGGGCATGATCCCCGATGTGGCGACATTGCGTGACCGTGCAGCCTTGCGTTTGCACAAGGGTGTTTCTCGTGTGTTCAAAATGCCAATGCCTTTGGGCGATGGCCTGGCGTTGCACTTCATGCCCAAGCCCGACCAGATCCGCGTACTCATCTACGGCGTTATGGCTTTGGGATGGCGATTCTCATCTCGCCATTGGCATCGCTACGAAAAAGCATACTTGATACTCGCGGGCATCGCGACACCACTGGTGCTGTCGGTGCATTCGATTGTTTCGTTCGACTTTGCGACCTCGATTATTCCGGGTTGGCATACGACCATCTTCCCGCCTTACTTTGTTGCGGGTGCGGTGTTCGGTGGCTTTGCGATGGTGCTCTGGCTGTTGATCCCACTGCGTTTGTTCTTGCCCAACTTCTCTGACCTGCTCACGCTGCGTCACCTTGGGAACATGGCCAAGATCATTCTGCTTACTGGCACGATGGTCGGATTTGCCTACTCGATGGAGTTCTTCATCGCGTGGTACGGTGCCAACGAGTTCGAGTTTGCAGCGTTCGCCAACAACCGTGTGAACCCCGCCAAGGCGCCATACTGGTGGGCCTACTGGACGATGATTACTTGTAATGTGGTCTTCCCGCAGGTCTTCTGGTTCCGTAAAATGCGTCAGAACCCGTTGGTTATCTGGATCGTCGCCTCGGCGGTCACCGTCGGCATGTGGTTCGAACGATTCGTGATTATCGTGACTTCGATCCATCGTGCGTTCCTGCCCGGTGAATGGCACATGTTCTTCCCGACCTGGGTCGATATTCTGACTTTCGTTGGCTCGTGCGGGATCTTCATGACCTTGTTCTTGCGGTTCCTCAAGTTCCTCCCCATATTTGCGTTGTCCGAGCTCAAAATCGTGATGCCGCAATCGCATACGGATGACCATCACTAAAGAAGGGGAGATCGAAATGGATATCAAATCAATCATCAACGAAGCAAAGTCTCTGGGCTCAGTGTACTTCCCGATGTTCTTCCCCAAGCCGGCGCCGAAGTTCGTTTCTGAATCGGGCAATCCGGTGTACGGGATCGTCGCCGAGTTCCGCGAAACACCCAAGGTGTTCAGCGCTGCCAAGATGGTCCGTGATGCGGGCTACTCAAAGTGGGATGTGCACACACCGTTCCCGATCCATGACATGGAAGAGGCGATGGGGATCAAAACCACCAAGCTACCCCTGATGGCTGGCGGGGCCGCGATCGTCGGCGTCAGCATCGCGATCGTACTGCAGTGGGGCACTTCAATGATGCTCTACCCAACAGTTGTTCAGGGGAAGCCCTTCGAAGCATGGCAACCGTTCGTACCCATCATGTTCGAGCTGGGTATCCTGCTCACCGCGTTCATGTGTATCTTCGGGATGCTCGCGCTCAACGGGCTCCCCCGGTTCCATCATCCGTTGTTCTCCCACGAGCGTTTCGCACGTGTTGGCAACGACCGCTTCTTCATCGCGATCGAAGCGATCGACGATAACTTTGATCCGATCAAGACCAAGAAGCTGCTCGAAGACGCCGGTGGAAGCGACATCACCCTCATCGAGGATGTCGACTAATCCAGGCTCGATTTTCAACTGACCATAACGACCCAATCGTTCGAACATACAGACCAACAGGATTCAGCATGATCCAAGCAGGCAACACAACCAAAACCACGACCCAGAGCGCACTGATCGGTGTACTCGGGCTCGTTGTGCTGGGCACGGCAACAACTTTCATGAGCGGGTGCCGGGCGATCGCACAGACGCGCCGCCACGCCAGTTCTTTCCAGACTTGGACGACCAGCAAAAGATCAAAGCACAGAGCGAGTCGAAGTTCTTTGAGGACGGGCGCTCACAACGCCTGCCCGTCGAAGGCACCGTCGCGTTCGGCTCCGATTCAGTCATCCCACATGGCGAAGAGGCATGGGTTGGGGCATACGCCAAAGACCGCGATGACATGCTCAAGGCCGACGAAACCTACTACTTCGGGCTCGTCTCGGGGACCGCAGGTCAAGAGACACCAACATATGTCGGACGAATGCCTGTCGAAGTCGATCAAGCACTGATCGAGCGGGGCATGGAGCGTTACAACATCTACTGCTCGATGTGCCATGGCTACGACGCACTCGGGAACGAATCGGGCAACGTTGGTCGCCTGATGAACGTCCGCCCGGTGAATCTGCTCGATGACAAGTACCG
>JAESSR010000267.1 GCA_016764015.1 Phycisphaerales bacterium | reverse complement strand
GGCAATCCTGTGATTTCCCATTCTCGCCACCCGCCGAGGAAGACCGTGACGCGTTTTTTCATAAAGCTGTTGTACCCAGCCTCGATCATCCGCTTGGCCATCGCATGCGTGTTGGCCGACCCAGGATTCTCGCCATAGATAATCAGGCTCTTGTACCGTTCAAGTTCCGGGTCGGTGCCATAACGCAGATCAATGTCAGGCGTCCGCATGTTGATCGCGCCGCTGATGTGCCCTTGGGCAAACCGTTCGGGCTTGCGGGTGTCGATGAACAACGCGGTGTCGTCATTTTTCTGCTGTTTCTCGAAGAGATCGACCGCCCGGGTCAGGTCGATGTACTCGATCTTCCGATCCGAGATATTGGACTTGGTACACCCGCCGAGCGCTGTGGCGAGCAAAATCAGCCCAGCGATCCCCAGAATAAGTGCGATTTGCCTGTTTCCGTTCGATAGTTGCATCTTTTTCACCATGTATACACAATAAGCATGTGGAGTGGTGCGTTCTGCCTGATGAGCCGATCAAGTGGGCAGAAACCTGCCTCATCACCCTGCTTTACGGAGATCATCAGTGCAATTCAGTGCGAAAACCAGTGCGAAACAACTCGGAATACTGACATTCCTCACCATCGGTACCATCGGTTCGCTGATCTCGAATACCTCGGCAGCACATACCGAGCCTGAACAAAGTGCAGAAGAGCACATCACACTCAGTGCAGCCACCGAGTTCAACGGCGTGCAACCCGGCGAATCTGGACTCCTCGCGATCACCTTGCATATCGAAGAAGATTGGCACACCTATTGGCCCGGCGTTTCAGATTCTGGGTTCGGCGTCACCCTCGATATCCGAAACACCGGCTCGATCACCCTCGACGAACCCATCTGGCCAACCCCGCACCGCTACATTCAGCCCGGCGATATCCTCGATCATGTCTACGAAGACACCGCGACCATCTTGGTGCCGTTCCATGTCGATGAAGATGCGCCGATCAACGAAATCATCATCTTCGATATCGGCGCAGAGTTCTTGGTCTGCTCAGACATCTGCCTGCCCGGCAAAGCGAGCACATCAACAAGCATCACCATCATGGATGAATCAAGCGAACGATCGCCTACCAAATCCGCCAAAGAAATCCGCAAAGCATACGACAATCGTCCTAAAGCATTCAATCCCAAAGCCAACGATGTCCGTGTGCAATGGATCGCCAAAGCCGCAGCCATCATGTTCAGAGATGCGAAAAAAATCGAGTTTTTCCCCTCCACAGAATGCTCCGAGCTCGCCGAGCCAATCACCAGCGGCTCAACAGATTCCAATCGGCTCATCATCAAGTTCATGAAAAAGGACGACAAAGTTTTAGCCGGTCGATTCCGTGTCCACGAGCGGAATAAAACCGTCGATTACGACATTCACCTCAAAGCCAAACAGTAATACTCAACTTCACAACCCAAGCCGGAGATATCAACCATGTTTGCAACACCTACCAAGCGTATCAAGATTTCAGCAACACTCGCCGCCGCGGGGCTGGGTCTGATTATGCTCGGTGCAGGAAATCTGGAGTCTGAATCGATATTAGATCAAGCCCCCAAAGCCCAAGTGGGTCAGCAAGCACCCGATTTCACACTCACCGATCTCCAAGGCAACGAACACACACTTTCCGAGTACACCGCCGACGGACAAACAGTGGTGCTCGAATGGTTCTCCCCGATGTGCCCATTCGTCAAAAAGCATTACCGCGGCGACACCATGACGATGGTCAATATCCAGAACGAGCACAAGGACGATTCCGTCGTCTGGCTCCGCATCAACTCCGCCAAAGCATCGCATCCGGCGGCCAAGTTGAGTACGAACCAGAAGACCGCAGAAAAATGGGGAATCACCACACCGATCTTGATGGACTCCAAGGGTTCTGTTGGTAAAAACTACGGCGCCAAGCGAACTCCTGAGATGTACATCATCGATTCGACAGGCATGCTCGTCTATCACGGCGCGATCGACAACCGTCCAGACGCCGCAGCCCCGGGTGATGTGAACTATGTCAAGAACGCCCTCAATCAAACCCTCGCTGGCGAATCCGTCACCACACCAACCACCAAAGCCTACGGCTGCTCCGTAAAATACTAATCAGTACCAAGCACACACTCCTCTTCAGGCACGCCCACATTTCATCCACGGGCGTGCCTGTTTTTTTATCTCAACCCATCTCAGATCAAACCAGATTCAAGCGAGAACGCCGGGCATTTGAGCCGATACAATCGTGAGCGTCTCGAATACCCCTCATTGGCATTTCTCCCCCGGAGCACCGCATGTTTGATCTCCCCGGACCACTGGGCACCATCGCAAACTTCCTTGTGATCGTCGTCGGCTTCGGTTCCATCATCTTCATCCACGAACTCGGACACTTCGTCGCAGCCAAATGGGCCGGCATCCGTGTGCTCGCCTTCTCGATCGGGTTCGGCAATGTGCTCGTCTCATACCGCAAAGGCATCGGATTCCGCAGAGGATCATCCGATCGTGAGTACCGTACATTGGTCGAAGGAGCCAAGGACGGAACAGTTGAGGGCGGGCGGGCTGATCTGAGCCCAACGGAATACCGCCTCTCCATGCTCCCACTCGGCGGCTATGTCAAAATGCTCGGGCAAGAAGACATCAACCCCGAAGCAACCTCCGAAGCACCAGACTCCTATCAGAACTGCCCCGTCGGCAAACGCATGGTCGTCATCTGCGCCGGCGTCGTGATGAATATGCTGATGGCCGCAACCCTGTTCATCGTCGTGTTTATGGTCGGGCTCAAGGTGCTCCCGCCTCAGGTTGGGTTCGTGCCCCCAAACTCCCCCGCAGCAAACGCGATAGCAATCGACAATGCCCAAATAACCACCGGCATCATGCGTGGCGATCGCATCGTCTCAATCAACGGCAAGGTCATGCACTCATTCGAAGCGATCCTCCCCGAGATCGCAATGGGATCAAGCACCAAGCCTGCACAGATCACCATCGAACGCAAAGGCGTCGATGGGCAGATCGTGTTTGAAGCAACGCCTGAGAAAAGCGAACGATCCGGGCTCCTCGACATCGGGATCACACCCGCGATCAGCCCAAGGCTCAACGCAGCAAAGGATAAACAAGTAAGAAAACAATGGGAGAGAGCCGCCCAAGCCTACGGATTCGGTGGTCTTGAGCCGGGCGATCTGTTCGTCTCCGCCGAGGGAAGACCAGTCAACTCGCCCTTCGATCTCCTCGACCGTGCGAGCGATTCAGGTGGCCAGCCAATCAATACCATCATCGATCGAAACGGCGAAACAATCCATTTTGCGCTCCATCCCATCCCTGAGTTGCAAATTGATCCGGTAGAGGCTGAAGATGGTCTCCAAGGCCTCCGCCATATTCTTGGGCTCGCAGGCGTGATGATGGTCGATCCAGATGCATCAGCTGAGGATACCAAGCAAGGGCTCGAGCCCGGCGACATCTTTGAACGAATTGGTTCAGTCCAGTTTCCATCCGTGCCAGAGGGCATCGAAAAGATTCATGCGAGCGCAGGCGAGCCGCTCGATCTTGTAGTTCTTCGAAAAAACACTGATTCAAGTTTCGAACGCGTGAAGCTCAGTGTCGAAGTCACCGTTGAAGGCACCATCGGGTTCTACCCATCGGAAACCACTTCACGCTCAAACTTCGTTTCAAAGCCGGCAATGTTCTCTCAGCTGATCGCTGAAGATACTCTAGAATCAGCAATGATTTCGATGCCCGCATCGACGCTTATCGAATACCCCGGCTCACGCATCGCCGCAATCGGTGAGACACCCATTTCGAATCTTCATGATATCCGAGCTGGGATTCTCAAAGCAGTTGATCTCGCCTACCAAGCCGGCGATGAGACCTTCACAGTTCCTGTCACGCTCGAACTCCCATTGCCAACCCAGCCCGATGGAACAATACCAACAACGACAACCGACTGGACACTCTCACGAGATGATATCGATTCCATTCTTGAACTCGGGTGGACACTGCCGGGCTCGACAGCGATCGTCACGATGTTTGAGTACACACAGATCATCGACAAAGCCGACAGCCCTGTGGGCGCGATCAAACGAGGCGTTGCTGAATCTCAGCGTGTCATGCTTCAGACCTACATCACCTTCCTTCGACTCTTCGAAGGCTCGGTCAAGGTCGAGCACCTTAAAGGCCCAGTCGGCATCGCCCACATCGGAACCCAGATCGCATCGCAAGGATGGGTGTGGGTGCTGTTCTTTATGGCGTTGATCTCGATTAACCTCGCGGTGATCAACTTCTTGCCCTTGCCCATCGTCGATGGCGGCCAGTTCCTCATGCTCGTCTACGAATGGATCCGAGGCAAACCCGTTCCGATCATCTTCCAGAATGTCGCGACCATGGCCGGGCTGCTCATGATCGGCACCATCTTCTTGTATGTCACCTTCAATGACATCAAAGCACTGTTCGGTGTATAGGTTGGAGCGAGATTTGGAGCGAGATTTGGAGATTGATCTATGCACCCATTGATCGGATTGGCCCAGCTTCTCGGTATCGGGTTTGGGCTCTATCTCATCTCATTGATTATCTACACCATGTGGGGGCTCACGCACCCACACCGTGTCACCTATGCCTCGGCCCTCGCACGGAATCTCCCAGGCGATCCGAGCGAACTCGATACACCAATCGAATTCGATGAGCGCACAATACAGGGTACCAAAGGCGACCTGTGCCTGTGGGAAATCAAAGGCAAGCTGCCAAATGGGCCGCGCGTCATCATGACCCATGGGTGGGGTTCGAGCCGCCAAGGCGGACTCAAACGCATCGGGTCAATCCTCGAACACACTTCATCGCTCATCCTCTGGGATCTCCCCGGGCATGGAGATTCTGGTGGCCATACTCATCTCGGTTCTTCAGAACACGCCGATCTCGCCCGCGTACTCGATTCGCTCGGTCCAGACCAACCTGACCAACCAGGCCAGCCAGACATGCCAACAGTGCTCTACGGATGGTCGATGGGCTCGGGCATATCACTCGCGTTCGCTCAGCAGTTTGCTAACGAGCATCCCATCGCAGGAATCATCTGCGAAGCACCCTACATCAACCCAATCACACCTGCACGCAATGTGATCAGGCTACGAGGCATCCCTTATAGACTAAATCTTAAGCCAACTATGCTCATGCTGGGCACACTCTTTGGTGTTGGCCCATCATGGCGTGGGTTCGCAAGAGACCAGATCGCCAAAGAGATTGATCTCCCTATTCTGATCCTCCACGGGCAGGCTGATCCAGTTTCACCGGTCGAAGATGCCGAGCAGATCGCAGCAGCAGCGCCAAATGCTCAACTCGTTGTGATTGAGGGCGCCGGACACAACAATCTCTGGACCGATGAGCTATACCGTCAGCAGATGTGCGACGCGATGGGGCAGTTCTTTGAAAAACTTGCTGCCCAAAATCCTACTCAGCCATTGCATAGCGGATCGCCTGCTCAGCCATGATGTCACTTGCGTTGTATATCGGCAGATCGCAGTTT
>JAESSR010000266.1 GCA_016764015.1 Phycisphaerales bacterium | reverse complement strand
TCGCTCACGCGATACAGGTCTGATCCATAGCCCCCGTCAAAAGGAATGGATCAGAAACCAATCGTGGGACAAAACTCGGCTTACCAGCTGCATCAAGCTGCGAACACGCCCCGCTGGGAAACCAGTGGGGCGTGTCCATTTTTGTGGGTCAGGGATCGCATAAGAAAGTTTAGCGCATAAAAAACGCCCGACGGGAGGGACCGTCGGGCGTGCATGGTCTCACCTTTACGGGAGACCAATGAGGGCTAAGTTAGGAGAGTATATTACGGACATCCTGCTGAGAAATCAGTGAGAAACGTGGAAACATCGAAGAAATTAAACTTCCCGTCGCCGGTGAAATCTGCAGCAGGATCCATGTTCGCAAAGGCGATCAGGAAGGCGGAGACATCGAAGAAGTTGAGTTCGCCATCGCCTGTGAGGTCTGCCGGGCAACTCTGGGCACCCAAAGTGCCATCGGTATTGATGTTATGGGTCTCAATGTCGGCAACCCCGAAGTCACCGATCTGCCAGCCGGCGATGACAAAGCCATCAGAGCTTGTTGATGATACGAGTCGAGAGCGCTGACCGACATCCGATGCCATGATGACGGTGCCGCCATCCCAGGCATCACTTCCGTCGGCATTGAGTGCATGGGCATGCACTTGGTCTTGTCCAAAGCCACCGGCGTTCTCAATCCAGAGCGCGACCATGTTGCCGTTCGAGATTTGGACATTGATTGATCCTGATTCGTTGGAATCAACTGGGGAGATATCGATGCCTCTATCAGTCCATTGGCGAGTGCCCGTTGCATCTAAGCGTTGGGCAGTAATGCCCCGATTGCCTTGGTTATTTGCCAGTTCAGTCCATGCTACATACACCGAGTTGGTCGATGGGTCATAGTTTGCGGTTGGTGAAACACGCTCATTGGGGAATGTCGAAGCCAACGCGCCATTGTGCCCAAAGAGTTCAGTGCCATCGCTGGCGATGTGCTGGGCAAAGACATTGAGCCCGTTGGCGGTGTCGTACCACGAGAACACCGCGCCGCCGGAGCCGTCGGCGACGAATTCAGGGAAGTTGCCGAACTGGAGCGATCCACCATCAAAGACCGCGACTCGTGATTTCCACGCTTCTGTGCCGTCGGGGTTAATCTTCTGAGCATAGAGGTGCTTGGGATCGAAGAATCGCTCAAACTGAACCCATGACATGATGACCGAGCCGTTGTCTCCGCCCTGCATTGCAGCGAGGTTGATCCCGGCGCCGCCGGGGTCCGAGATGGTGGTTGTCCAAGCTACGGAACCATCGGAGCCAATTTTTGCAAGGTGCGTATCTGAGTTGTTGATCCAACCGATGACGGTAAAGCCATCGGTCGTTGCTGCGATCGCGGGTGATGCGACGAAGTCAGTGCCGTTACTAAACTGGATGCCATTGGCTCCCCAAGTTAGTGTGCCATCCGGTGCGATTCGTTGTGCGGTGATTTTTACGCCTCCGAATCGATCATCACGGAAGACAAGTACAGCATGTCCAGAGGCATCGATATCAAGATCATAATCCTGAGTTGATGAGAACCCGCGATCGGCGATGAGGATGCCGTTGTGGGCCCACATCTCGTTGCCCGCAGCATCAAGACGCTGGAGGCGAACATCGTATCCGGTGACGCTTGAGTACCAACTGATGTAGCATCCACCATCGTCTGTGGGGACGATTTTAGGCTGGACTTGCTCTCCATCGCCGTCGGCGACGACCATGTGCTGAGTGGAATCGTTAGTCCATTGAGCAATGGCTTGCGCTGTGAATAAAGCACTCAGGCATGTGGATATCAGACCAATATTTGTCATCTTCATATCTTCTCTCCGTTGAATCCTCGATTTTGAACTGTTATCGCAGGAAATCGATCAGAATGTACCAGAAATAGCTTTTTAGGGGTAATAAATAACATGAGATAGGCAAAGATAGTACACTATTGCGGTGTCTCATTGAGTTGGCCGAAAATGAAGAGGGTGACTCATCCACCATTTGTGGAGCCGTCAAATGGGGGAGGATTTTTCAAGTTGGACCAGAATGAATATGATCTCACCCCTGATGATCTTTGGCGGGCGATTTGCCCGACAATTGGCGAAGTTCTTCGCAGTATCCCCGATTGTTCGATGAGGCCAACGGATATTTCTCGGAGACTCGATATTTCTCGTGTGATGGTCAGCCGGACATTGAGCGCGATTGATAAAGAGAGTCCGGTTGAAACACTTACCAAGATACCTGGACCTGAAACGCTCCGCTCGATGATGAGAGCGTGTGAATCGCTCGGCGTTTCAAAGGCTTGTGTTTCATCCGCTCTTGAAGCAATTGACTTGTTTGATCATTTAATTCGTTCTGTTTACGGCACTCGGGCAGCGCTCAATGCCGCATTGTCAGTTGAGAACAACGAAGCGAAGGATAAGTTTGAGCACTCGAGTCGGTACCAGGTGTTCAAAGGGATGAGTCAGACGATCGGTGTTGAGAGTAGAGTATGGCTCACGAGCACGATGTTTGCGTATTCGTCAAAGAAGAAAGACCACATCGAGCTCACTTCGATCTTTGGTCCATCGGGGATACGACGGCTCAGGCCGGATACTCCATTTGATCTCGTCATCGCGGCTGGACCAGAACGGATGACCGGGCGGGATGCAAATGGAAAAACATTCTACGATATCGGTTCAATGTGTCCCAATGAGCCCGCGCCGGTGTCTTTAGTTGACCAAGGTGATCAACAAATTAAAACACTATCACCCGATATCGGTGGCAAAGAAATGATTTACGACATGCTCTCGGCTGTTCACATCCCCGAAGCGATGACTGTGATCCCCAAGCCAAACTTATCACGCCGAGGTATATCGGTTATTCCCGCGATCCCAGTCGCCGTGTTGAACATTGATGTTTTGCTGCAAAAAGATATTTTGGAAGGCATCGAACCTGAGGCTTTTACATACATCCCTAGAGGGAATGTGAAAAGCACCTTTGCGGATGTGAACTGGAATATTAATCGAATCAAGACAAACGACGAGGTCATCAGCCTTGGGCGAGGACTGAGCAAACTTGAACTCGCAGATATCCCAAGATACGCAGAAATGGTCGAGCATTTGTGTAAGCAGCGCGGATACAACCCCGACGAGTTTCGGGCGTACCGATACCAGATTCAGTATCCCGTGTTCGGATTCCAGTACATTCTGGGATTTGGAATCCCCGGACGCCACCATATCGAATAGTGCTCAATCAATATGAATCAGGGATTCGTGCTGACCACGCGAACCTGGCAGAACTGGCGGTGTCCCATAGGCCCTGAGTGATACCCGATCCCTGACTTTCGAGCACCAACCCAAGGCGTGCCGCTGGCGCCGCCGATGCCTCGGTTCACACCAACCATACCAGCCGTCGAGCGTCGGGAAATGCCACGAACAACATCCTCAGCACCAAACATGACCGCACCAAGCCCATATTCGGTGTCGTTGGCGAGTTCGATCGCTTCATTGGCATCCTTCACCGTTTGGATACACGCCACAGGCCCGAAGGTCTCGATGGTCATGATGTCCATGGTGTGGTTGAGGTTATCGAGGATGGTTGGTTCAACAAAGTTGCCGTCCATTGGTGTGCCGCCGAAGAGAACATTGGCACCCTTGGCCTTGGCATCTTCGATCTGTGCAAGCACATGAGTTTTCTGTTCGTTCATGACCATTGGACCGATGGTTGAATCTTCGGCGAGGCAATCGCCCACATTGAACTCGCCGACCTTGGCAATAAGCATCTTGGTGAACTCTTCCTTCACACAATCCTGTACATAGATTCGTTCGGTCGAGACACAGACCTGCCCACAGTTCCGCATCGAGTTGTTCGATACAAACGCGACGGCCTTCTCAAGATCAGCACCTTCGAGCACGATACATGGATCTTTCGAACCAAGCTCAAGGATCAATCTCTTGAGCCCAGGAGCCGCGGCGGCCATGATGTGCTGCCCGGCGGTCTTCGATCCTGTAAACGCGATCATGTT
>JAESSR010000265.1 GCA_016764015.1 Phycisphaerales bacterium | reverse complement strand
GGTGGTTTCGACAAAGACCGCTGCGATTTTACGCGTGACGAGCAGGTCCACGATTCGTTCGATATCGCGGACACCGGCTTCGGATTCTGTGGAGATGCCTTGGATGCCGACGACTTGGAAGTTGTATCGTCTGCCGAAGTAGCTGAAGGCATCATGGGCGGTGACGAGCACGCGTTGTTCGATAGGGATCGAGTCAAGGGCATTGGAGGCGTAGGCATTGAGGGCATCGAGATCGGTTGCGAGCAATGCCATGTTCGCGTCGTAGTGTTCTTTGGCATCTGGATCATGCTCGACGAGGGTTGCGTGGATGAACTCGGCGACTTGCTTCCATGCGAGTGGGTCCATCCAGACATGCGGGTCGTAATGCCCATCAAAGGCGGGAGGCGAGAAGAGTTGATCGCGATCGAGTGAATCGGTGACGGCGAAGACCTTGGTGATTTTCGATACACGCTCGAAGGCGTCGATCATCTTGCCTTCGAGGTGGAGACCTGAGTAGAGCACGATGTCGGCCTTCATGAGTGATCGGATATCGTTGCGGGTGGGTTGGTAGAGGTGTGGGTCGATGCCTGAACTCATCAGGCCGGTGACTGTGGCGCGATCGCCTGCGATTCGTTTGGCGAGGTCGGTGATCATGCCTGTGGTGGTGACGATGGTGTAGTGGGTATCTTTGGTTGTGCCGGAGGCCTCTGGTTGGGGGCTGGGCTTTGAACAGCCTGCGATGAGGGTGAGGAATGTGAGTGCGAGTAGTTTGAAGGGTGATTTGTTCATGGGAGTTCTTCGTAGCCACTGCTACATGTAGCTTGCGCTACATTAGTCGATAGTGAACGGGTGTGCGCGTCTAAAAATGGTAAATTGAAGAATTTGGAAGAAGATATTGCCCCTTAGGGACTCATTGAGGCGAGATTTGGGGGTGCGAACTTGACAAATTGGCTTTGGTCGCGTTCGCTCAATGCCCGAAGGGTCTTTATGGAGCACTTTTTACAGAGTGGTCTATAAAGGATAGACCTTCGATTTGTATGACATCCAGACCGGCTTGTTCCAGCACCCACACCCCGAAGAGAACAGAACACATGGCCAAGAAAACCACGACCAAGAAGACTACTAAAAAAACGACCAAAAAGACCACCAAGAAGGTCGGTAAGAAGGTCGCGAAGAAAGCAACCGGGCGCAAGTCGTTCGGGTCGAACTACAAAAAGGGCGATGCGATCGGCAAGTCGTTGGTGATCGTGGAATCCCCGGCGAAAGCCAAGACGATCAATAAGCATCTGGGTATGGATTACATCGTGCTCGCCTCGGTCGGTCATGTTCGCGACTTGCCCAGCAAGAATCCAAAGGGTGTAAAAGACCCGGTGCCGGGTGTGAAGATTGATAAGCGATTCCAGCCGACTTATGAGATTTTGAAGGGAAAAGAGCAGGTCATGAAAGACCTCAAAAATGCGGCAAAGGATGCGATGGGCAGCGGGGGCACCGTCTGGTTCGCGACCGACCTCGACCGCGAGGGGGAGGCGATCGCCTGGCACCTTGCCCAGGAACTCAAGATCGAATCCAAAGAAGCCAAGCGTGTGATCTTTACCGCGATCACCAAGAAGGAAATCGACAAGGCGTTCGAGAATCCACAGCCGATTGATGAAGAACGGGTCAATGCGCAGCAGGCGCGAAGGATTCTCGATCGCATCGTTGGGTATCAGGTATCGCCTTTGTTGTGGAAGAAGGTTGCTCGCGGCTTGAGCGCCGGGCGGGTGCAGTCGGTCGCGGTGCGGATCATCGTCGAACGCGAGCGCCAGATCCGTGCGTTTATCCCCGATGAATACTGGTCAATCCAAGGCTACTTTGCGCTCGATGGAGCGAATGTAAGCAAGCTTGGTCCCCAATGGCGAGACTATCTCGCTGAGCGAGACGAGAAGGGTAAAGGGCGGACTGTGAAATCACAGAACGCTTGGCTTGCCAGGAACAATACTGTTCGTGCAGAACTCGTTGAGTTTGATGGACAGAAGTTCGATCCTCGGATTTTGGCAACATCGATTGTGCCTGTGCCTGAGGTCTTGAACGAAGACAGCGTCACCGAACGCATAACGGCGGTTGCCAAAGCGTTTGAAGATTCAAAGAAACATGATCTGGGCGCCACGGTCGCCAGCATCGCGGCATCATGTGGTCTTTGCGAGATGAAGACCGAAATCACCGAAGATGAACGCGGGCGCGGGCCTGCGAAGTGGAAGCAGGAGATCACCGGGGTTGTTAACATCGATGTGGATTACACGATCGAATCGATTGATACGCGGCGTACCAAATCACGAGCTCCTGGGCCTTTCATTACTTCGACGCTTCAGCAGTCGGCATCGTCACGCATTGGGTTTGGTGCGCAGCGAACCATGCGGGCGGCACAAGGGTTGTACGAAGGTGTGAATATTCCGGGTGAAGGCCCGGTCGGTTTGATTACCTACATGCGTACCGACTCGACGCATATTGATGGCGAAGCGTTAACTTCTGTCAGAAATCACATCGGCTCAACATACGGCGCGAAGTACCTTCCCGAGAAACCAAACTTCTTTAAATCGACCAACAAAGACGCGCAGGCAGCTCACGAGGCCATCCGCCCGACCGATGTCTCGCGTCACCCAGACTCCATCGCCAGATCACTCAAGCCCGATCAACTTAAACTCTACAAACTCATCTGGGAACGCTTCGTGGCGTGCCAGATGGTGCCCGCCGAGTGGGACGCGACAAGCGTGATGATCCGAGGCGGCGAATCAAACAAAGCACTCTTCCGCGCGACGGGTCGGACGCTGGCGTTCGACGGTCACTACCGGGTCAGCGGGGTGCCGACATCGGGCGATGAACTCAACTTGCCTAAGCTCGAAGAGAAGCAGGCGATGCACCCATTCGATTTCCAGGTCAACCAAAAATTTACGGCTCCTCCAGGGCGGTTCTCTGAAGCGAGTTTGATTAAAACCCTTGAATCTGAGGGGATTGGTCGACCGTCAACTTATGCGAGCATTATCCAGACGATCCAAGATCGGAAGTATGTCGAGCAGATCCAACGGGCGTTTTATTCGACGGATTTGGGCGAGGTTGTGACGGACAAGCTGATCGAAGGGTTCCCAAACCTGATGGATCTGAGCTATACCCGCAAGCTCGAAGAAGACCTTGACAAGATCGAAGACGAGCATCTCGACTGGATCGATATGCTCGAAGCGTTTTATAAGCGATTCTCTAAGAGCCTTGAGCGGGCTCATGAAGAGATGACGCACGCGAAGGCGGAGATCAAGCCTGCGCCTGAGGAGTACCGTTGCGAGAAGTGTGATTCATCACTCGTGTATCGCTTCGGGAAGAACGGTCGATTCTTGAGTTGTTCGACTTACCCGGATTGCAACTATGCGTGTCCGTGTGATCGGGAGGGCAAGCCTCAGATGGCGGAGTTTGTGGATGTGAAGTGTCCGAAGACTGGGCGTCCGATGATCCGCAAGACGGGTCGGTTTGGGCCGTTCTTGACGACGCCGTTGGAAGAGGGCGAGACGAATGCTGATGGGTTGATTTTGAATATTGACAAGAAGGGGTTTGTGAATGCACCCAGTGTGCCGCCATTGGAGACGGAGCTGGAATGTCCCAACTGCGATAGCCCGTTGAATCTTCGCAATGGTGTGCGTGGGCCTTGGCTCGGGTGTTCTCGATTCCCCAAGTGCCGAGGTCGTGGCAAGTGGGCCGGGCTCGAAGAGGAGATTAAATCCGATCTCGAAGCCAAGCTAGCGGCTCATGAAAAACTTCATCCGGTCCCGACGATTACTAGGATGGACGGCACCGCGTTGACCGATGCCAAGGGCAAGCCGGTCGCCGAGGCGCCAAAGGTTGATGAGTTAGTGATGCTTGAGGACCCAAGAACCGCAGCGGCGGGTTGACGCTGTCTATGATGCCTGTTGTCAATTTTACATGAAAACAGGCGGTTGATGAAACTGACTTCAAAGAACATTCTTCGCATGATCGGCGGCTGGGTGCATGACCATCCCGATGGGTGGCTCAATGTGCTTGGCGCGATCATCGGCGCGATCACCGCAGTGGGCGCGGTGTTGTTCGCCAAGGGGCTGATGCGGGCCGAGCATTGGACCGAAGGGTTGCAAGGCGACATGGCGTGGTGGTTGCTGCCGCTGATTCCGATGGTCGGTGCGTTGTTGACCGGGTTGTTGGTGTACAACTTCGCGAGAGAAGCCGGTGGTCACGGGGTGCCCCAGGTTTTGGATGCGATTGTTCGCAAGGGCGGCAAGATCCCGGCGCGGATCGGGTTCGTCAAAGTCATCGCGAGCATTTGCACGGTTGGTACCGGCGGCTCGGCGGGTGCCGAAGGTCCGATTGTGCAAATTGGTGCGGTGACAGGCTCGGTGATTGCACGCAAAATCGGCGTGCCGCGTCGGCATATCGGGACGCTTGTTGGATGCGGAGCGGCGGCAGGGATATCGAGTATTTTTAATGCACCGATCGCGGGCGTGTTCTTTGCTCTTGAGATTCTGCTTCGGGATTTTTCACTACGAACATTTACACCGATCGTGATTGCGTCAGTATTCGCAACGGCGATGACGCAGGTGCTCCTCGGCGACAACAACGCGATCTTTACGACCGAGTTGCCGAACTATGTGTTTAGTGTGCTTGAGCTGCCGAGCTATATTGTGCTCGGGGTGCTGTGTGCGTTTGGGGCGTGGGCCTTTACGATGGTCCTCGAACGCGGCGAAGATGTGTTCGATACAATGAAACTGCATCCGGTGCTCAAGCCCGTGCTCGGGGCGTTGATGCTCGGCGTGCTGGGAATCTTTGGCATGTGGGCCTTCGCCAAGATGCCCGGCAATGAGATTCTTGGCAGCGAGCACAGCTCGATCCCCGCATTCTTTGGCAATGGATATTCGGTAATCACGCACCTTGTTGATCCGACGAGTTATCTCGAAGGGCAGATTGTGTGGGGCGCGATCGGGGTGCTCGGGTTCTTGGTGATCGCCAAGATTCTTGCGACGACCTTTACGCTTGCATCTGGTGGCAGCGGCGGCGTGTTCGCGCCGGGACTATTCACTGGCGCAGCGATCGGCGGGGTGTTTGGGATTGTGCTCGATAAAGCCGGGCTGATTGTTGAGGGTTCATCGCCCGCGTCGTATGCGTTGGTTGGGATGGCTGCGGTGATCGCGGGGACGACCTTCGCGCCGATGACTGCGATTCTGATTTTGTTCGAGATTACGCGCGAGCCTCATGTGCTCGCGCCGATTATGCTCGCCGCGATTGTGTCGACCGCCGTCACGCGCAAGCTCATGCCCGATTCGATCTACACCGCCAAGCTCCGCCGCGCCGGCGTGCGGATCGGCACCAACCGTGATATGTCGCTGCTGCGTCATGTGCCGGTGAGCAGTGTTGAGTATGCGCCGCTCCCGCCCGAGCCCGTGTACGCGTCCGATCCATTAAGCAAACTCATCACGCTGCACGCGCACCACAATGTGCCCGACTTCCCGGTGGTTGACGCCGACGGCCAATACATCGGCATGGTGACCGGCGCCGACATGCGCACCGCCCTGATCGACCG
>JAESSR010000264.1 GCA_016764015.1 Phycisphaerales bacterium | reverse complement strand
CTCATCAACTCCGAGATGGTCCGCAACGCATACCTCGGCTCCATGTTCAAAGGCGACGAGTTCGACGAACCATCAGACAACAACGACAACCCACAGCCACAATCCGAACGCGAGGCACTCGATGCGTAAAAAATCAAGCATGACCAAAGCATCATTGCTCATCGCCTCGGCCGCACTCCTCACCCTCACCGGCTGCGTAGAACGAAGAATCCGCGTCACCTCATCCCCAGCCGGCGCCCGCGTCTGGATCAACGACCAACAAGTCGGCACCACACCCGTCGAAACCCGGTTCACCTTCTACGGCGGCTACGATGTGAGAGTAGAACTCATAGGCTACGAATCCATCAACGAACTCCGCCAAGCCAAAGCCCCCCTCTACGAATACCCAGGACCAGACCTCATCGCCACCGCCCTCCCCATCAACTTCAAACCCCTCATCGAATGGCACTTCGATCTCGAACAAGTCGAAGAAACAACCAACCCCCAAGGCGCACGAGAAAACCTATTAGACCGCGCCGCCGACCTGCGCAACCAAGCCCTCTCCGAATCGAACGATTGACCAAATCTTCGGTGCCGTGGTTAAAAACCCGAAGGGTTTTCTAACTACGATCCTCAACTACCCATCATTCCGGTGCCACTACTCGCCATCCCCGGCACAGTAGTGCTTCCTGCATTGATCATTCTTCACAGGGATACCCGCACCAAGCACAAATCCCCCGCCGAATCCGCCGCCGCTGCACTCGCCGCGAACACTTCCAACCTACCCATCGAATAACACGCAGCAACATATACAACCCAACACACAGAAAAAACACATTCCGGTAATCAATCAATCCGCCATATAAAATCATCGCCGGCTCTCCATCGCTCCGACCAAAAATAAAAGAACCATTTGCTCTCCGCAAACTCCAACCGACCCCTTCTTCTAGAACGGGCAAGCTCGTATGCGACCCATCATCTTCAAGCCGAGCAAGCCCCCCTTGCATATATTGCATTAACCGGAACTTCCCGACTTGTCCATACCCAAAGCTTAAAGCATACATCCTTTCCCCAACCGATGACCCAATCCCCAATGCCACCAACTCATTCGGATCCGTCATCTCCCCGAAGTCTTCAAGCAGTGTTTCCGCAAGAACACGCACCTGCTCGTCGGTAGACAAAATCGCTTCAAGCTCATCGCTATCCCATGACCGCGCCGCCATGCCTCCAGTCGCAGGATTGATATGCCCAGTAACCCCATGCCCGGGTACATGCCGCCAAGGCATCCCCGCGACCAACACCCCTGCCGCCAAAACAACCGTCACTACAAAGCCAACAACGAACGATCGCCGACGACCAACACGCTTCCAAACACACACCCGTCTTGCAAGGTTCCCGCTCAACACAACCAACCCAGCAATAAACAGGATATTGCGCCAACGAATCGTTCGATCCACCACCGCGATATGCACCAAATCATCCTCGATACTCCGCAACCCGCTCTCTGAAAATCGCTCTGGATCAGGTCGATACCAGTGTGTTGTCAGGTCACCGATCCAAGGATCAGGCCAACCCACAGATGCATACTCTTTATTGAGCAATGTATACTGGTATCCATCCTCTTGTGTTCTCGTGTAACCGCCGTTGTCTGGGTTGAAAAAATACCTCGGCGTACCAACCGTAAACTCGTACGACGAATACATCTTCTCAAAGTTTGATGGATACTCAACAGTGCCTTCGACAGCCCGCCGAAAATGCTCGATCGCATCACCATCGCCTTGTGCAACAAGTACCAAATCAAGCCAACGCATCGGCGGCTCGGCTAACGCCCGATACTGGGTGCGTCCGGGAATAATGTCCGTCCGATCATCCATCACCGCAAAGATATTACCGACACGCAACTGATGCCCAAAACCCCAACTCCAGTGCCCAATCGCAACCTGCACCCAAGGCAACGCCAACACCCCAAGCAAAATCACCAACACAAGCAACACCAACAGCACCCGTCGACGAACGCGCTGGGCATAGACAACGACCTCGCCGCCGATCTCCACCGGATCATGCCCACACTCAGGACAAACCACATTCTGATCTACACTTGCACTCATCCCAGTATGATAACAAGAGACCCCGCTCAGGTTTCAATTTTTACACCCCAACCCCAACAACCCGCGCAGGCACCCCAACAACCACTTCCCCATCCCCAACATCCTCAACAACCACAGCCCCCGCACCTACAACAACACCACTCCCGATCTTCACCCCAGGGAGCACCACCGCACCAATCCCAATCAGAGTGTGATCACCCACAACAACCCCACCACCAAGCACAGCCCTCGGCCCAACATGCGCATTAATCCCCACCCGCACATCATGCTCGACAATCGCTCCGCTATTGACAATCGCATGGCTGCACACCTTCGCGTCCGCATTCACAATCGCGCCCGGCCCAACAAACACGCCGATGGTAATCGAAGCACTCTTGGCAATCACCGCGCTGGGATGCACGATCGGCATCGCAAAATCAACACCGCCGAGCTGCTCGATAAACCTCGCCCGCAACGCCAGATCACCAATCGCCAGCATCGGGCTGCACCCCGTATTGCGTGTGATCTCATCAAACACGCCAACACACGCCGGACACCCGCGCATCTTCAAGATCATTGCCGCAGGATCATCATCGACAAACCCGTGGATCTCAACACCCGCGCACTGAGCAGCATCGAGCACCACCTTGGCATGCCCGCCCCCGCCGATGAAAACAATATGTGTATTGTGTGCTTTGCTCACAGGCTAGTTATCGGCTCTATCAAGGGGCAGACTTTGCCCCGACTTGAGCTCTCCCAATACCAAAAATAAAAATCGACGCCGGGCTGTAGCGCAACCCGACGCCGGGTGGGTAGGTAATTCTTAAAACGCTCGTCGGATTCGATTCGTCGCGATTGACCCATCTGGGCGTGCAGTGCGAACGAAATCGAACCCATATTCGTGTCCTCGACCCACCATGGTGAATGGCACAGTACGAGCAAGATTCCTACCCTCAGGCCCCATTTTCACAGGGCTTAAGTATCAATGACGGGCATCAAACCGCGAAGAAGCACAGAATCAGAGAGAAAGAGAGATTTTGGCTGCCAAATGACAGCTTCCGAGCTTCTCCGGCGAAGTTTTCATTCCCGGCACGCCTTCAATGTAAAGCCAAAACGCGTCGATGCCACCAATTCAATCGGTTCATACCCCCAATTTCATGATTCTTTATCACTCCATGCCCCGCTGGCACGCCGAAAGTCCAACCATGCTCAACATGCCAACCACATCCAATACCCAATCCCCGACCAAAATTGCAGCCGTCCAGTTCCTCAACACCGTCACCCTCATCGAAGGGCTCGACACATGGACTGGGTGTGAACTCATCAAGGCTGTGCCCTCGCGCATCGGGCAGATGATCCTCGAAGGCTCCGTCGACATCGGGCTCGCCTCGATCGTTGATGCTGCCAACCCCGCCGCCGATCCCAAAAACAACCTCACCCTCATCCCCGCAGGCATGATCGGCTGCGATGGCCCAACCCTCACCGTCCGCCTCTTCTCCGCCGTCCCGCCAGCCCAAATCACCACCGTCCACGCTGATACAGATTCCCACACCTCGGTCATGCTCGCCGATGTCATCCTCCGCGAACAACACGATGTGACAGCCAATTTTATCCCCTTCGATGCTCGTGAAAAAACCGGCACCCCTCCATCCGAACCGACCCGATCCCCCGACGAAGCCTGGCCAGAAACCGTCCTGCTCATCGGCGACAAAGTCGTCGTCGACTCCCCCCCCGCTGTCCGCTATCCCCACCAAATAGACCTCGGCCAAGCCTGGCACGAGCTCACCGACCTCCCCTTCGTCTACGCCACCTGGATGTGCCGATCCGAAGATGCCGACTCCCCAAGGATCGCCGAAGCCGCCTCAATGCTCGAACGCGTCCGCCTCCGCAACGATCTTCGCCTCGACTGGCTCGTCACCAACCAAGCCAAATCCCACCACTGGCCCGCCGACCTCGCCAGAACCTACATAGGACAACTCCTCAAGTTCAACCCCGACGCCCGCGCCCAACAAGCCGTAGAACTCTTCTTCCAAAAACTCGCCGCCCACAACATCCTCAACGCCGCCAAACCCAACTGGCTCACTCTTTCCCCCGTAGCACAGGCGTCCCGCCTGTGATCCCATCTTCTTCCGAGTGCCACGACTCGCCGTCCCCGGCGCAGTAGTGCTCTTCTCCCAACCTCTTCTCGCCTCCCCCGGCCCTCCGGTGGTGCACCCAGAGGGTGGTTGGGGCTGCGAAGCAGACGGAGGGGGTCTTCAACGACCAACAAAGCTACTCAAACTTTCTAAGAATAACGATAACCCGTTCCGTAAGCTGATCCCTTTTATACCAAGGGCTTTGACGAATTTCACGCGCAAACTCGCGAGCCTCTTCCGGCTTCAAGCTATTCAATAACACATCAAGACTTAATGGAATATCTTTAAATGCCGCCATTCGAATGGCGTACCCATCATCAGAAATTGCATCCATTCCTGAATCAATATATCTCTGCAGCCACTCAGGATCTGCGTGCCGTACCATTGAATTAATCACAGTATTTCCATTCAGCGGTATAACATTTGGATCTGCCCCGTTTTCCATGAGGGCAATCCCAATCTCAAAGTTGCTTCCCATATATACAACCGCTTGAGCCAATGCCCCTTGCCCAAACTGATCTCTCTCATTCACATCCGCGCCGGCCTGAATGAGCACCTGAACAAGTTTTAACTCACCACTCCTTGATGCAGCCATAAGCAAAGATAGCATCCCCCATTTATGGTAATCAACCTTCGCATTTGGGTCGAGCTTCCCAGACTCAAGACATTTAATCATGTGCTCAATTTTTCGAGAATCCCTGAAAGTATTCGGCGTGATATACCTCGACGAACAGCCGTATTTGTAATCTAAAAACAGCCCGCCGATACCCAGAACGAGAAGACCAAGGGCAATATATCGTTTTTTAACTTTGCTCATAAACCCCACAGCCTTCCTCACAAGTATAAGCCGGGTGCCCTGTTCATGCAAAGCTTGTGCAGGTCTTGATCGCTTTGAAAACATGCAGGAGCCGAAGACGCCGGGTGCCCCGACTCGCCGTCCTCGGCGCAGTCGGGTCTTTGAATACCTTTCCTCTCGCCAACCCGACTGCGCT
>JAESSR010000019.1 GCA_016764015.1 Phycisphaerales bacterium | reverse complement strand
TGTCTTCTTTTTTTTCTTAGCTGAACGAAAATCAGAAAACACCCCTCCGTCTCACTGCGTTCGACACCTCCCCGCGGGGCGCAGGGAGGGTCAAGAATCGTGGGGTTTTCTATTTTAAATCACATTTTCACAAACGGGTTGGAGTTCATCTCCTGCCCGATTGTTGTAGCTGGGCCATGCCCAGGGAAGCAAACGGTTTCTGGATCGAGTACATACAGTTTAGTTTTGATCGAGTTTTCGAGTGTCTCAAAGCTCGAGCCCGGGAAGTCGGTCCGTCCGATGGATCCCGCAAAGAGGGTGTCGCCTACGAATGCGAGTTTGGATGGCTCATGAATCAATGAGATACTCCCCGGTGAATGCCCGGGTGTATGCACAACCCGAAACTCGAGTTCACCCAGCGAGACCGTGTCACCCTCATCGAGGAACTCCGTCGGCGACGGTGCGGTGATGCTCAGCCCGAGCGCAGCCGAGAGATTCAAGACCGGATCATTCATCCATGACTCTTCAATCTTGTGCATCAGAATCGGAACAACTGCAAATCGAGACCTCGCCTCAATCAGCCCCGCGATATGATCGGCATGAGCATGGGTCAGGATAATTTTCACAGGGATAAGCCCTTGCTCCTCGATCGCATCAAGCATCGGCTCAGGCTGATACCCACAGTCGATAATCCAGCATGATTTACCCGGTTCTGGCTCACCTTGGGTCAAGATCATACAGTTTGTTTGGAAATCTCCAAGGGCGAATACCTGGATACAGGGTTTGACGGCTGAATTTGCTGGCGTGTTGGTCATGGTCTATGGTAATCTGTTGGAATAAACCGTTCGCTTCCGATACTACACAATGGAGGAAATATGCCACAAATTGAAAATATCTACGATGCCAAGATGTCTCCGGTCCAGATGGAAGGTACCAAGGGTGCCTCGATGTCCGTCATGATCGGTCGTGAACACAACGCCCCGCACTTTACCTTGCGATCCATCGCAGTTGAGCCCGGTGGGCACACCCCCAAGCATCAGCACGATTACGAGCATGAGGTCTTTGTGGTTTCGGGTAATGGATCAATTTTGCTCGAAGGGAACTATCACCCGATCAAAGCTGGCGATACGATTTTGGTACCAGCCAACGAACTTCATCAGTTCAAGGTTGCCGATGATGCAGGCGAAGAGTTTCGGTTTCTGTGCCTCGTCCCCGTCGAGCAGAACTGTGGCGGCGATGTCCCGGGCAGTTGATTGAATTTTATGTTACTCGTTTTCACTCGCCTAAGGAGGTGACTCATGGATCAGGATGGTATTCTTTCTCCCGGTTGGATCGCAGCAATCTACGGCTCGGTAGCAGCCCTCTCGGCTGCAGTCGCGATGCGTGGGCTGATGATCGAAAACGATCAGTGGATTCTCGTCGGCATCTTGGCGATGATCCTGACAGTTGTCACGCTTCCAATTTGTATCGGATTGCGATCTCGCGCGAGCTCAACGAGCACCGAACAGTCGATGGACTCGGATCGAATCCGTACCCAACTCAAGCACCTCAATGAAACAATCGAGTTGCTCAATGAAAACCTCGTGCTCTCCGACGATGCCCGCCGAGTGCTCAATCGTCGCAAAGAGCGTGAACTGCTCTGCAAAGCAATCGAGGAAGATATCAAACTCGAAGATTGGGACGCCGGGCTGGTGCTCGTGCGAGAACTCGCCGAACGGTTTGGATATCGCGAAGAAGCAGAGGAGTTCCGCACAAAGATTGATACCGCTCGTTCAAAGATCAACCACAACAAAGTCCACGATGCGATTTCCAAGCTCGATATCATGATTGCAGAGCACCAATGGGATAAGGCATTGAATGAAGCCGCCCGAATTTCAAGGGTCTATCATGATTCTCCAGTCGTCGAGGGGCTCCGTCATCGGGTTGAATCTGCCAAGGAACGCTACAAGCACGACATCGAGCGCCGGTTCCTTCTCGCGGCTCAAGAAGACCGGATCGATCAAGCGATGGAGCTGCTCAAAGAAATGGATCATTACCTCAGCGAGCACGAAGCCGAGCAGTTCCAAGAAGTCGCCCGAGGCGTCATCGGCAAAGCCCGCGACAATCTTGGTGTGCAGTTCAAGCTCGCTGTCCACGATAAGTCGTGGGATCAGGCAGCCGATGTTGGGCAAAAAATTATCGAAGAGTTCCCCAACTCAAGAATGGCAGGCGAGATCCGCACCATGATTGATTCGATCCGATCACGGGCAGAAGCAATTACGCGCTCGTAGTCGGTGCTGATTCATTTTGGTCTGTTTCAACTTCTTGAGATTCGTTAGGCATGCGCCAAGCGTGGATCATCAGCATTATAATGCCAACGATTAAAAACGCATCGGCGATATTCGAGACATAAGGCCAAAGCTCCGTGCTGCCACCAGGCCAACTGAGCCCAAACGGCAGATGGACACCCGGCAGCGGATGAATGAAATCTCGAACGCACGCATACACAAGCCGATCGTACAAGTTGCCGAGCCCGCCTGCAATGATAAGCCCAAAGCCCGTATGCGCCATCCAATCCCGCGCAGAGGTCCATCGCACAAAGAGCACCAATGAGATGATGACCGCGATGACCGTAAACACAACAAAGAACCACCGTTGCCCAGCACCAATCCCAAAGACAGCACCAGGATTGAGCACTAGCGTAAACTCAAGCACATAGTCCATTACGACCATCGGCTCATGAGGCGGGATCAAACGCCAAAGATCATCAGCGATGATCACATCCTCACGATGAATATTCACCGGCTGCTGAGAAACATTGGCAAACGCATAGCTCTTTGACCACAAATCAATAAACAATCCGATGGCCGAAGTCAGTATTAAGATCGACCAAGCCCTCAAGCTTCGTGTTGAGGTGCATCGTTGAATATCAGATTGAGAATCAGTAGTCATCGGCGGTGAGTGTTCGAGCAACGAACGGATATCCCAGTGAGAACTTAGCGGAAGCCGCCTCGGGAATCGAGTTCACGAGCAGCATGTATGGTGTATCTCGCCCAAGGCAGCTCATCGAGCCTTGCCTTCTTGATGGGCTCGTAGGTCAGCTCACACAGCCCATAAGTCCGATCTACGATGCGCTTGAGCGCATCATCAATTTCTATGATCCGCTCGCGATCCGATGCGGCTAAGTTCATATTGAGTGATTGCTCATAGTTCTCAGAGCCCAACTCCTCAAGATTCTGAGTTGAGCCCGTAGAACCTGAATCTCCGCGCATGGCCTCGTTCTCAAGATGATGGACATCGCCCATAAGTTCCGCTCGTTTGACGAGCAACAAATGGCGGTAGTTCTCGAGCTGGACTTTGGTCAGTGGAGTCTTCGTTCTTCGAGAGGTCACATTGTCAAGCACCGATTTCTTCTGCTTCACTTTGGATCCCGATGCGATCAAAGGCTTGAGCGATGGCCCGTTTGGACCCAAAAGCAATGGGCGATCGGGCAAAATCAAAGGCTTCTTGACTCTGCTCGCATGGCGTCTGCGTGTAGGCTTGGGTCTGTTCGTGTTCTCGCCCGGCTTGGTGGATGCGCCAGCAGCGACTTTGCCGCCCTTGGCTGCAGGTGCGGGAGTTGAAGATTTGCCAGCAGTTGGTTTGGCCCCAGAACTCTTAGTCGTTTTAGAGCCAGTCGGTTTTTTAACAACCTTCTTCGTTGCTGTTTTCTTAACAACTTTCGCAGGAACCTTCTTGGTGCTCTTCGATTGAGAAATGGGTTTTTTTACAACCTTCTGCGTAGATTTTTTAACGACTTTCTTTGAGACCTTTGCCGAGGTCTTCTTTGCGACTTTTTTCACGATTTTCTTCGTCACCTTTTTCTTGATCACTTTTTTAGCCGCAGGCTTCTTAGTTGTCTTAGTTGTCTTAGTTGTCTTGGCGATCGTTGTTTTCTTCGTTGTTTTCTTCGCTGTAGGCTGCGGAGACTTGCCGCCCGCGCTCTTTTTCGAAGGTGTCGAACGAGTCGTTTTCTTTGTAGTCTTCTTCGCTGGTTTTTTCTTGGCCAACCCCATCCGCCTTTCTCTAGAGCCCCCTATGTGCCCCAAAGTGTTATTTGCAATGGGCCTACGGTAGGCGCACCAAGACAAATGGTCAAAGTATTCCACCCGAAGACCCTATAATAGCCCTGCGAACGCGGTTTAAACTCAGTCAGCCCCGTTTTCACCCATTGCAGCCTGTTCTGTGCAGACATCATAATCGCCTAGTTTGCGGAAACGCTGGTACCGCTGTTCGACGAGTTGGTCGGTCGGTATCGCGGTGAGTTCATCGAGTTGATCGGTGATCCAAGCCTCCAAGTTCGCAGATGCTTCCTCATGATTCCGATGGGCAGCACCGAGTGGCTCGTCAATCACAGAATCAACAATTCCAAGTTCCATATTGTCAGCAGCAGTCAGCTTGAGCGCATCCGCTGCTGCAGTGTTGGTTTGCTCGTTGGCCTGCTTCCAAAGAATCGCCGCACACCCCTCAGGAGAGATCACCGAATACCACGAATACGCAAGCATCGAAACACGATCAGCGACCGCGATACCCAACGCACCCCCTGAGCCACCCTCGCCAATCACAATGCTCACGATCGGGACTTTGAGCCGAGACATCTCAAGCATGTTCACCGCGATCGCCTCAGCCTGTCCGCGTTCTTCCGCGCCAAGCCCAGGATACGCACCCGGAGTATCGACAAGCGTCACGATGGGCAAGCCAAACTTCTCAGCGAGTTTCATCTTCGCCAATGCCTTGCGATAGCCTTCGGGATGCGCGCACCCAAAGTGACACGCAAGTTTCTCATGGGTATCTTTTCCCTTTTGATGCCCAACGATCAGGCACTTGCGTCCGCCGATACGACCAAATCCGGTCACCATCGCAGGGTCATCGCCAAAGCGACGATCGCCTGCAAGCTCACAAAAATCTCGGCACATGTGCTTGATGTAATCCCGCGTCTGCGGGCGGTTAGGATGGCGAGCAACCCGAACAGTATTCCAAGGCGAGAGCTTCTTGTACACCCGCTTGAGCGCACGAGTCCGTTCCTTGATGAGCTTGCCCACATCCTCTGCTGGCGCATGGGCAGTATCCTGTTCAGCGATCCCGGGCAGCGCGGGGATTTCCGCGCCTGGCGCATCAGCACCTTTCTGGGCTCGCTCGATACGCTGATCGAGTTCTGTGATTTTCTTCTCAAACTCAAGCTGATAAAAAGTTGACATGCACTGTCCTCTTCAGAAATCGAAATCTATCTACAAATCAGGTCACAAAGATTGTCCGATTGAATTGTACCACGCTCAACCCGCCCGTACAGTATTTTATGCAGACAATCGCCCATCCCATCCTCTTCATCGGCGGCGGCAACATGGCCCACGCCATCATTTCAGGCTCAACAAAGGCCGGTGTCCTCAATCCAGAGATGGTGGGGGTGGTGGATCCGAACACAGATCGCCACTCACTCTTCAAAAACGCCTTCACAGACACCGCCGACGCCATCCACTGGCTCAGGACCCAAGATGCCGACGAAGGAACCTTCGTACTCGCGGTGAAGCCTCAGATGCTCGAAACTGCAGTCGCACCGAGCCGCGAACATTTCGCCCAACTCCCGTTCCAGCCTCTGGTGCTCTCTATTCTCGCCGGCATCCACATAGAGCAGATCGAACAAATCTTCGATCACAAAGCCCGTGTCATCCGCGTGATGCCCAATACCCCCGCTCAAATCGGAAAGGCGATGAGCGC
>JAESSR010000263.1 GCA_016764015.1 Phycisphaerales bacterium | reverse complement strand
CTTCCATCTCCTCATGGATAAAGTATTTACCCGTTCGGAACTCCGCAATATTGGTAATCAACGGGAACATGACCTTAATTGGCCCGTGAGCACTCGCACGAAGAATTGCCCGCAGTTGAGTACGAAAAATATCTTGATGGGCCAAACAATACCGAATCGATCGCAATCCAAGGTACGGGTTTCGTTCAGGGTTTTCTTCTTGTTCTTGGGTATATTTGTCAGCGCCAAGATCTATCGTCCGGATCGTCAAAGGCTTGCCATCGAGCTGTTTCACACACTCGGCGTACGCCTTGTAGTGATCTTCTTCGGTCGGTTCGGTTTTTCGGGTAAGGAAAAGGAACTCTGTTCGGTAGAGCCCGATTCCAGTACCGCCATTATCAACAATTTGGTCGATTTCCTCTGCAAACTCAATGTTCCCGAGCAAGTTGATCCGTACACCATCTGCTGTAATCGCCGGGAGCTTGACATATTCATGCAGCGAAAGACTCACCTGACGGGCACGCAACTGGGCCTGGTGATACCGATCGATCGTTTCCTCGTCAGGATCAAGGATAATCTGTCCTTTGTGCCCATCCACAATAATCCGCTGCCCATCGCTAACCTGTGAGAGCAGCCCATGAACACCGACCACCGCAGGCAGATTCAGTGCCCCGGCAACAATCGCGGTATGACTCGTCGGCCCACCAAGCTCGGTGACGAACGCAGCAACCTTGGTGCGATCGAACCCCGCGGTCTGCGAAGGGGTCAAATCTCGGGCAAGAATCACCGTGCCCTCTTTAATATTGGTAATCAAAACCTTCTGGTCCGTCTCAAGATTCCGCAGTTGGCGTGATGCCAAATCCCGCAGATCATCCACCTTCGATTGAAAAGTAGAGTCCGGGTGATTGGCGAACTTCGCAGAGAGCTTACCAAAGGTTGCCGAGATCGCATATTCCGCGTTGACCTGCTCTTCTTCGATCATTGTCCGAATCGGTGTGAGCACCGAGGGATCACAGAGCACACCGATATGAAACAGGAAAATTTTGGCAGCTTCCTTGCCCATTTCATCAGCAGCGGTCTTATGAAGATCGTTGAGTTCACCAATCGAAGCATTCCGTGCAAACTCGTATCGTTCAAGCTCCGCAGGGATGTCGGCGGGGTCAATATCGCGTTTTTTGACGCGCAAACGCGATTCATCTTCGATCACGAAGACTTTACCGATCACAAAGCCGGGGGAAACTGGGATGCCTCGCAGTGTGTGCATGAAGATTCCGAACCAAGAAGACGAGTGCTCATCATGTTAATAAACAGTTCCCTATCTTAGCAAGAAAGGGTGTGAGAGCGCTGATCAGGGATATACAGACCAATCCACCCCTTTTTTCACTTGGATTCTATGGATTTCAAGTGTATAATGTGTCTAAGTGCATCAGCGTCCGGAACTTGACGAGCTACGAAGCAGTCCGTCAAATGGCATGGATGAGATGCACGAAGTAAGCCTCAGATTTCCATGTGTGTTATGCATCGAAGCTGTCGCTTTATCACTTGTCGAACAAGAAAACCTATGTCTACAACCACGCTGACCGGCATATTGGAATGGCCAAAGCGTTCAGAGGGGCGTATCCGACAGTTGTCAGATACCACCTCAAAGACGCTTGAAGCTCCAGACGACCCATTTGTTCCTGTCCACTTCGGAGAGGAGCTGCCGCTGCGCGATGGGCTCCATGTCGAAGTCGAAGTCGTGGAGAAAAAACCACGCAGACGCCGAAGAGGACGCGGCCCATCGGGACCACGCAAACCTCGCCCAGTCGTCGAACGATTCATCGAAATCGAAGGCATGTCCCCAGAAGACTTTGCTGCCCGCAAGCAGTTCAAAGACCTCACCAGCATCGATCCTGCACCCAGGCTCACACTTGAGTATCCGGGTTGCCCACCGGTCTGTCGATTGATTGATCTCTTCTGCCCGATCGGACGCGGGCAACGCGGGTTGATCGTTTCGCCACCCAAAGCCGGCAAAACAACACTCCTCAAAGACATCACCACCGCGGTGTTGATGAATCACCCCGATGTGCATGTCATGGCGTTGCTCATTGATGAACGCCCAGAAGAAGTGACAGACTTCCTCCGCACTTTCCACGGAAACGCTGCCCAGCGCGATGGGGATGAAGCGTGGGACAAGCCTTGGGATCGGGATCAGATCGAGCTCTTCGCATCAAGCAACGACCACGATGTCGCCCGCCATGTAGAGGTATCAATCAACACCATCGAACGGGCCAAGGCGATGGTCGAGAACGGCAAGCATGTCTTTATTGTGCTCGATTCACTCACCCGTCTCGGACGAGCTTTCAACCGCTCAGGAAAACACGCCAACTCCGGACGGACTTTGTCCGGCGGGATCGATTCCAAAGCACTCGAAGTCCCCAAGCAAATCTTCGGCGCCGCCCGCAACACCGAAGAGGGCGGCTCGCTCACCATCATCGCAACTTGTTTGGTTGATACCGGCTCGCAAGGCGATCAAGTCATCTTCGAAGAGTTCAAAGGCACCGGGAACATGGAGCTGATCCTCGATCGCAAGATCGCTGAAAAACGCTTGTTCCCCGCGATCAACCTCGCAGCCAGTGGCACACGAAAAGAAGATTTGCTCATCGAAGACAAACCCCTCCAAACCATCACCGCACTCCGACGACGCATGCTCAACATGCCCCCCCCGGTGCAAGTCGAGCAGCTCTTGGCTGCCCTTTCAAGGTTTGAGACGAACGAACAGCTTGTAGGGTCATAATCCAACGGGCTATGAAGCTCAACTACACCGATCGTTTGAATGAACGGGTAACGCTTTAACATACGGTGATTTGGCCAGACAACCCTTGTGAACTCTGGTTTTTCCGCTATGGTCGAGTTCCGCACACACCCAAACACTCATCGCACGAACCAGCGCGGGCAACTTCAGTTTTTTGTTCTCCCCTGAAATCAACGATGGGCTCTATAACTTCTTCGATGTTTCCGATTTCCTCAGCGCCTTCGCTTTGGGATGCCCATAACCCGATAAACCGTCTCTAAGAAGAGGGTTATACCGGACTGTTCGGTCCATTGTCGGGTGGCACCATTGGTGAACGGGTGTATACTCAATAACGGAGATCAGCACGCACCTGGACCCCTTTCCTTTTAGGATGAATACATGAAAACCTTCCTCGCATCACTCAAACAAATGAGCTCACGCGCACCACTGCTCGCGATCGCTTCGATGACCCTCATCGGTGGCTCAATCGCCCAAGCTGGTGATGATACTGGCGATGTTGAGAACGGACAAATCTTTGGGTTGTGGGAGCCATTCGCGCCGCCTGAAAACCAACCCAATGCCCAGCGCCAAGTGCTCGGCAAAATCCTCTTCTGGGACGAACAGCTCTCAAGCGATAACACCATGTCGTGCGGCACATGCCATATCACTGCTGAGGGTGGGCTCGATCCACGCATCGGCACCAACCCATCATTCGATGGAATCTTCGCAACCGCCGACGATGTCTTCGGATCGCCCGGCGTCATTCAAACCGATGTTAACGGCGAATACATGCGCTCTGATTTCTATGACCTTGAAAGACAGGTCACGGGTCGTCGATCGATGAGCAACTTCATCTCGATGTATGTCGGCAATCTCTTCTGGGACGGACGGGCCGAGGGCGACTTTGTTGATCCGGTCTCCGGCGAAACACTCGCTGTCTCAAGTGCAGCCCTTGAGGTTCAATCACTGGCCCCGATCATGAACAATGTAGAAATGGCTCATATCGATCGTGACTGGAATGAGGTCATCTCCAAACTCACCAACTCCAAGCCTTTGGCGCTCGCTTCAGATATCCCGGCTGACATGCTCAACGCGATCACAACCAACGAAACCTACCCCGCACTCTTCGAGCAAGCCTTTGGCGATCCAGAGATCACCGCCGGTCGCATCGGGTTTGCCATCGCCAACTACGAACGCACCCTCGTGCCCAATGAATCCCCCTGGGACCTATGGAACGACGGCGACTCGCAGGCAATGAGCGAGGAACAAGTCCTCGGGCTCAAGCTATTCCGCAACTCACAGTGCATCAACTGCCATGTTGGGGCGCTCTTTACCGCGATGACCTTCGTCACCGAAGGCGTTCGCCCGCCCGAAGAAGACATGGGACGACAGATCGTCACCGGCGTATTCCAAGAGCGCGGCGCATTCCGCATGAGCACACTCCGCAATATCGGATTGCGAGACCGGTTCATGCACACAGGATCATTGGAAACACTCGACGATGTGTTCGATTTTTACGGACATCGCAACGGGCAGCAGCCGTTCTTTGAGAACCTCGACTTCCGGCTCACGGCACCCATCTTGTTCACGCCTCAAGACGAAGAAACCGTCAAGCATTTCCTCAACACCGCACTGACCGATCCACGCATCACCAACGAGACCTTCCCGTTTGATCGCCCAACACTCCATTCAGAGTTGGCGGCAGAAAACCCGGCTGTGATCAGCTCGGGCAGCGCGGGCTCCGGCGGGTTTGTGCCTCAGATGATCGCGGTGACTCCGCCCAACATCGGCAATCAAGGTTTCAAAGTTGGTGTAGACTTCGCTCTGGGTGGTGCCCAAGCGTGGGTCGCCATCTCGACAAGCCCGCCGGTAGCTGGCGTGGTTGCTCAAGACGAACTCCTCGGCCCGATCGATCTCAATGGGATGGGCTCTGGTGATGGGTTTGGCACCATGTTCTACTCCCTTGATGACCCATCAATGGATGGCGAGACACGCTACATGCAATGGCTCGTTGCTGACTCAAACGCAGCCGACGGCTTTGCTCGTTCGGATATCGCGCAGGTGACGCCGTTCTGTTCGAT
>JAESSR010000262.1 GCA_016764015.1 Phycisphaerales bacterium | reverse complement strand
GGTTCTGCTCAAGAGTTTTCGTTGAGCCTCGCTGGTGCTCCGTCCACTATTGATTCAGTCGGTGGAGCGGTTATCACAATCGATGTCATCGTGGACGCCTCTGTCGGGACGCATATTTTGGGTGCGGACTTTGGACTCAGTTCCGGCGGCAACTCGATGATCGAGAATATCATCTGGACGCCGGCCACTTGGGTCAATCTTGGCGGCGGCGATGGGTACATAGGCAGTGGCGAATACCAGCATGTGAGTGCCGCCCAGTGGATGTCTTGCACAAGGCCTCCACAATTATGTTGGGACCCCGGGGAGGGGTCAGAACTTGGCGGAGTGATTGGAAGTTTTCAAGTGTTTCTTGTTGCGGGCTCCTTTGGATCACTTGATCTTGAAGTGCTCGAATCAGTTGTTGCGCCATCCACTGTTGAAGTCTTCGAGTGGGACGATAGTCAAGAGTACGGATTCCTTTCAGATTTGTGGAACAATGCTTCCGGCAATCTCACCCTTACCGGCACCTCAATCAATGTCGTCCCCGCGCCATCATCGCTCGCCCTGCTTGGGCTTGGCGGTTTAGCCGCGAGTCGGCGTCGGCGATAAACAGTTTTAGCACAGGAAAACACCATGAAAAATACAGTTCTACTCATCGCTCTTGCGGGGCTGACAACAACAGCAGCAACTGCTGAGGATTTCAGCCTCAGCATCGCCGGTGCACCAACGACCATTGATGCCACCAACGGCGCAACGATCACCATCGACATCATCGGCGACTCTAGCCATGGTGAGTTCATGATCTCAGGTTTTTATTCGATGGTTTCTGGGAGCGAGTTGATTTCCAATATGTCCTGGATACCGGTTCCTTGGGCATTTAATTTAGATGATGGATATGCTGGGAACGGAGATTACAACCTCGTTGGATTTGCACAGTTCCCTTTTCAGTTTGATCCAGCTCAAGATTCCGCCCTTGGTTCGGCAATCGGGAGTTTTCAGATTCAGATTGCCGCAGGTAGCTTTGGTGTGATAGATTTCAATATTCTTGCAGGCCCAGAGTTTACACTAGAAACAGCATTTGGAGAGAACCAACCACCTCCGATGGGCGGGGCATTTGACTACATGAATGACACCGAGCCTGGAAACAACCTCATCCTCAACGGCGCGTCGATCAATGTCGTCCCCGCGCCATCATCGCTCGCCCTGCTTGGGCTTGGTGGGTTAGCCGCGAGTCGGCGTCGGCGGTAAACGGTTTTAGCACAGGAATACACCATGAAAAACACAGTACTACTCATCGCTCTCGCAGGTTTGACAACAGCGGCAATGGCTGAGGATTTTGTCCTGAGCATTGCTGGTGCGCCGGCGACCATCGATGCGACCAACGGCGCAACGATCACCATCGACATCATCGGCGATTCGACGCACGGCGAGTACATGATGGGTGGGGCGTTCTCGATGGCGTCTGGGAGCAGTTTCATTACGGGCATGTCGTGGACACCGGCTTCGTGGTCGGCGTTTAATACCGATAATGGCTACGCCGGGAACGGTGATTACAATCTTGTCGTCTTTGGCCAACTTTCTAATCAAGGCCCAGCCGCACCAGGCTCGGAGCTGGGGATGGTGATCGGGAGTTTTCAGATCCAGATCGCCGCGGGCAGCGTTGGTGTGATCGATCTTGAAATCCTCGGCGGCTTGCCCTTTGCGCTCGAGACAGCGTTCTGGCTATTCGATGGTTTTCCTACAGGTGGCGCGTTTGATGTGATGAACAGCTCCAACGGCAACCTCATCCTCAACGGCGCGTCGATCAATGTCGTCCCCGCGCCATCATCGCTCGCCCTGCTCGGGCTCGGCGGCTTGGCTATTGGCCGGCGTCGGCGGTAAAGCCTCGCATCGTTCATGATTCCTCAATCCCCGATCCGGGGATTTTTTGTGGGATTGATGTATTTTGCCGGGGGTGTGCAACCGGTCATGATGCTATGTGGTACATAGTATGGGTGGCATAGGTATGCCCATTGGAGAACACTGATGAAACTCGAACGCGAACTCATGCGTGGTGCCGGGCCGACGGCTGTCTTGAAACTGCTCTCAAAGCACGAAATGTACGGGTACGAACTCGTCGAAGAACTCGCCAAGCAGACCGATGGCGTGCTGGCGATGGGGCAATCGACGCTCTATCCGATGCTGTATAATCTCGAAGCCAAGGATTTGGTCGAGGCCAACTGGCGATCGGCGGACAATGGGCGCGATCGGAAGTATTACAGCCTGACTGGCAAGGGTAAGAAAAAGCTCAAGGCCGACATGGAAGCATGGGCGAAGCTTGTCGATGCAATGTCGTCGATCGGCGTGCTGAAAGGAGCTCCGGCATGAGCGACTCTACACTTTCAAAGGCATGGAAATGGTCGGTTGAGGTATCGCCACTGCTCAACGCTTTGCGATGGCTCAGGCATATGGGGTATCCAAATCGCAAGGCGTTTGCGTTGTTGGAGGCTGCGGGTTTGCCCGAGTCGGTCGATGTCCTCATCCGCAAAACGGTCAGCAAATCTAAGCTCTGGGCAACTGAACGGGCCGAGATTGCACGCGAGTTGATCGCCCATACTCATGACGCGATCGAAGCCGGGCGGACTGGCGAAGAGATCGCATCAACCTTTGGGAACCCGAAGCGCATCGCCAAGCTCATGCGTCGATCCATGAAACGAAAACGCCCGCTCTATTGGCGTGCCTATCGCAATATGAAGCGAGCAACGGGCGCAATGGCTTTGGTATTGATCGTTGGGTATGGGAGTCTGGCAGTCCGGTTCTTTGTGGGCTCGCCGAGCATCAAACGGAACTTCATCGCTGAGTTGAACGCACAGAATGAGGGGTATTCAGAGGATGAAAAGGCGTGGTCTGTATATCGCTCGGTAGACATAGAATGGCAACGACTCACCTACGCATCTTGGCAGCAACAACTCGCAGAGAATCCGGATATTGTAGATCGCCAATACCGCTCTTCTGTTCTCTTTCCGCTCTATGGCTATGATCCTGTTCACACCAACTACGATGAAGCGGCTGCAATTCTCCGTGCATTTGAGCCTCAGCTTGTGCGGCTCAGAGAGGCTGCAAGCCGCCCGGTGAATGGTTTGATGCTCTCCGATCAAATTGAGACGAATGAAGTTGAGCCGGGGATTTGGGTCACAGACCCAATAGTGCCTTCGTCAGATCCACGGCTACAAGGGACGCTTACATCCGTCTTACTTCCTGAGTTGGGTTTGATTCGGCGATATGCCATGATGCTGATGGCTGATGCCGAGCTGGCGGTGAAAGAGGGCGATTGGGATCGGGCTCAAGCGGATCTTATTGCGAGCTTAGGGATGAGCCGGCAGGTGAACCGTCCGGGATTCTTGATCAATCATCTCGTAGCAATAGCGATTTTCAATCAAACTGGCAGCACGCTCGAAGAGATCATCGCTGAGTATCCCGATGCTTTTTCACGCGATCAGCTTGTCGAGCTTTCTCATGCGTTTGCTTTGAATCAATCCCAGGTGACGATGAGACTTGATGCCGAGATGATGTTCTTCGACGATATCCTTCAGCGGGCGTACACCGATGATGGGCACGGCAACGGTCGGCTCACACGCCGGGGGTTACGGATATTACTCAGTGATGGATACTCAAATCCAAAAGTGAACCTCGATGATCAAATCTTCGAGCTTGAGGATGAGGTACAATCGCTCACAGGTCCGATCTCGATGATTGCCATTGAAGATCGCCGAAGCCAATACCGGAGGTACCGGGCAGTAATTGATCGCGTTTTCAAGGCGCTCCGTGAAGGTCCAGAGTCATTGGGCGAGGTAGTTGCTGATGGAACCCATGCGGAACTCAGTAATGGGAGGATACTCAGATCGCCGGTAGATTTATTGATGCCAGCATTGAGCCAAGCTGTCGCACGAGAGTTCATCAGCCAGATGCTGACCGATGCGGCCATGACGATGTTGGGGATCGAGGTATTCAAGCGTGAACATGGAGATTATCCAGAAACACTCGATGAGTTGGTGCCCCGGTATTTGCCCAAACTTCCTGCAGATTACTTCAACCCTGGGCATCCGATCCAATATGTGATCGCGGGCGATGGGTACTTGTTGTACTCCGCAGGCACCGATGGCGATCTCGATGGCGGGGTCGATTTGAAGCCTACGAATAATGAACATTATTCGTTGATGAAGCGGTTTGCGTATCAGACAGTGACTAATGAGAATGGGATCGAGGAAGTCGCACGCGATGAGGCAGGGAAGCCAATCATGCTGAATCCTACCGAGCCTGACTCAGATTGGGTCCTTATCGACTTGCGTCGATTGCCGGAAGCAGTGCCAGAGCCGATAAATGATGAGTGATTGGTCTATCCTTTAATCATGACCGATTCCCAGCCGTTTGATTTCCGTGCCTTCCACGCAACTCACAAGATCGCCATGATTGTCGCGTGCTCCGAAAACGGGGTGATCGGCTCTGATGGCGATCTGCCTTGGCATTTGCCTGCGGATCTCAGGCATTTCATGCGATCGACCAAGGGGTGCTCGGTGATCATGGGGCGCAAGACCTTTGAGTCATTGGACAAGCCGCTCCCGAATCGGCTCAATATCGTGCTTTCTCGATCGATGAGTGATAATGGTGGGGGGCGGGATGATGGGGTGCGGTTTGCATCGTGTATAGAGGACGCGATTGAGATAGCCCAGGCTTCTGATATGGAGATGCCGATCTGGATCGCTGGCGGAGGGCATGTCTATAAGGAGGCAATGTCGCAGCCTGGGTTGGTTGATTTGATTGTGCGTACGCGTGTGCATGCCCAAATTGAGGGGGATACGGTGTTTCCAGAGCTTGATCCCCAAATTTGGAAACTGAGTCATTCTGAGCTTGTGCCTACGGATGATCGGCATGTGTTCGCCATGACGCTTGAGTGGTGGGTACGCCAGCCCTAGCCGGGGCTTTGAACAGAAAGCGAACATGTAAATTTGCGGGAAAATCACAAAGATTCAAAGTAATTTAATACAGATTTTCGGACGATGCACCCTTGTTTTTGGGTTAAAACAAGCGAATGCCGAAGATTTGATCGGTATATGATTGGTATACAACCCTTCTTGTATCAAAAAAAGCCCGTAAGATGCGAAGTTTAGGCTTGCAAGGGATCGTCGGATTGATTATCATCTCTGCGGGTCAGGAAACTTGTTTTCCATTCTTTTATGGCGGCGGCTTTGTAAATCCGTTGCTAACCATCACGAGGAGATAGAGATATGAAGAGTACAATTGCTCTCGTTGCAATCGCAGGCTTCGCAGCCGCGGCATCCGCTCAGAACTTTAGCCTGAGCATCAGTGCACCAACAACAGTTGTTGAAGGCGCAGTTTTCACTATTGACATCACAGGCGACGCAGACACCGGCACTCACATGCTCGGTGGCGGTTTCTCACTGTCGTCAGGCAGCGGTCTTATTGATAACATCACATGGACACCTGCTGACTGGTCAGC
>JAESSR010000261.1 GCA_016764015.1 Phycisphaerales bacterium | reverse complement strand
CTCCCCCGGAAGCCCGGGGGAGGCGATAAGAAATCAAGTGCTCAGTTTTTCTCGCACCAACGAATCAAACAACCCATCAGGTGCCGATGTCCCGGTCCAAATCTCAAACTGAGCCTCGGCTTGCTTGACGAACATCTGCACCCCATCAATCGTGCGATACCCACGCTCCTTGGCCGCCTTGAGCATCGGGGTCTCGATCGGGTTGTACACCGTATCAAAGAACACGGTCTCGGGTGCGAGTTGGTCCATGTCGGGGATGGGGATCGAAAGCCCGTCGGGGTCCGGGCCGTCGGTCATGCCGACGGGGGTGCAGTTGATGTAGAGATCGCAGTTGTGCTTGTTAATGTCGCTCGATTCGATCGCGTAAGCCCGAGATTGAGAAAACGGTTTGTCATCCTTTGTCATCTCTGCAGCAAGATCAAGAGCTCGCTGGTGGTCACGATTCACAATATAGGTTGTGTTGTTTCGCTGATCGGTCTCAGCTATGACAGCGCGGGCAACACCGCCTGCGCCGAATATCATTATCCGATGTCCACTGAGTGTGCCTAAGTACTCTAAGAGAAGGCGCATAATCGCGATTGTGTCAGTATTAGCAATTTGCGGCCCCCAGATGTATCGATTGAACACATCATCTTCATCAACCCATTCTTCCAACTCATAAGCGATTGTGTTTGCGGCCCCTGGAAGCTCAGTATGGTTTCGCTCATGAACATCAGGTATAAGTTGAACGAGATGCTCTTTATGAGGAACAGTGATGCTTGCTCCTTCAAAGTTGAGTTTTTGTGATTCATCGGTGATCGCCAGCACTGTCGCCTTGAACGATTCATAACTCCCCTCCACAGGCATCGGCACATACACCCCGTCCCATCCGATCTGCTCAAACCCCGCGTTATGAACCATCGGCGACATCGACTGTGTCACCGGCCAGCCGATGATGCCGTAGACTTTGGTGGCAGTCGTGATGCTGCGGAAACGGTACAGATTCAGCAGTTCATCAATCGTGATCTGACCCGGCGCGGTCGTCGATTCATCCCGCAGACTCGCAAAGGTCAAAAAACCACCAAACTTAGGCGCGAGGATTCGGCTCATGAGTCCAAACTCACCCATGCACAACGCGATGGTCGGCTTCTGACGATCCGCAAGGATCTCGAACAACTCCAGGTTGTCCCGAATCGACCGAGCGCGGTAGGCGATCTTGACCACGCTGCACGCCGGTTCGTCCTGCATCGCGATGATCTTGCGTGTGAGGTCTGATGGGCGACCTTCAAAGTCGTGCGATGAGAGAATCAGCCGAGTTGTCACAGCCCGAACCTGCTTGGGATGATTCACCGCGAGGTTGATCTTCTGACGGATATTCTTCGATCGTGTGTAGGTCGCCAGTTCCACATCGATATACGCCGGGGGTGTGTCGGAGGTGCCCAGCGCCTCGAAGAGCGCAACGCGTTCGTCGTCATCGCCGTGATACTCGCCGCCCTCCCAGTGGGGGCGACAAGTGACAATACAGGGTAGTGGCGAGACCTCAACGAGATCGAGAATCCGATCAATCCGATCCTGCAACTGCTCTACCGTTCCACTCTCATCGTCGGATCGGTCTTCAAAGAATACATCAACCCGCAACTCAACCATGTCCGCGCCATGCTCTGCGGCTAGCGTCGCATCGCGGAGTGTTTCGGAATGATCCTCAACCATCAAAGGGACGCAAATCTGAGTCATACGGTCACCGGGATGTTGAGGGGGCGGAGAGTAATGCGACCAGAGCAGGCCACGGGAAGATTGCCCATATCCGCTGCTTCTGGTTCGATGAGCCGAACATCGCCTTTGAAATCGACTGAGCCGTTGTCGTTCTCTTTGTGCTTGGTCATCGTCACGCGGATTGACGCGCCGGGTCGGACGAATGCGCCGTACTTGAGTGCTCGTGCTTGGGTCAGCACCCAAGGCAGCTCAGCGGTGTTGTCCGGATCAAGGAACAACCGACCGGCTTGGGTCATCGCTTCGAGCATCAGCACGCCTGGCAGCACCGGGAAGCTCGGGAAGTGATCCTGGAGATATTCCTCGGCACTGCTTACATGCTTGAGGGTGATGATCTGGGTGTCGGTGCGTTCGAGCACGCGGTCGATGAGGTTGAAGTGCATGGGGAAGGATAGGGCGGGAGATTGATCCGGGTGCCACTACTCGCCGTCTTCGGCGCAGTCGTGTCTTGGTGGATAAATCGACATTGGCACTACTGCGCTGCTACGCATCGAGTAGTGGCACCCGGCACCCAGAATGAGATTGTTCGCAGGGCTATTGTTGTCCGTGCCCACGATACAAGATCATGCTGTGTGTGTTCGTCACTGGGATTGGTCCGAGACCTCCCAGACGGTATCGCTGATGACCCGTGAGCACGGTATGATCCGGTGCATCGCCAAGGGTTCAAAGCGCGAGAAGGCCGCGTTTTCAGGTGGTCTTGAGATCGCGACGATGGGGCATATGGTCGCGATTGTCAAGCCCAACTCTGATCTGGCGATCTTGACCGCGTGGGATTTGGTTGAGCCGATGTATCTGATCCGTCAATCGCTCGAACGGTTCCATGCGTGCATGTATGCGATCGATCTGATCCCCAGGTTGATCAATGATCACGATCCGCACCCGTATATTTATGACGCACTGATCCAGACACTTCATGCAACCGCATCGCCGGAGTTATGCACAACTCCTCAAGGAATCCATGCCCAACTCGCGTGGTATCAATGGCAGCTCCTCGATCACACCGGTGCTCGCCCAGAGCTGATGTGTGATGTACATTCCGGCAAAGAACTCGACGAGGATGCCCAGGTGTATGGATTTAGCCCAGCATTGGGCGGGCTGACACTCGATCCCAGGCACATGAACGATGATCGATCTTCCATCGCATTATCGGACACCTGGCGTGTGCGTCGATCAACGGTTGATCTGTTGCGACAACTTCGCGAAGGCACAGATTCTTCTGAGTTGGCGGGTGTTTCCCAAGATCAGATCACTCGTGTTGGTGGGCTTCTTGCTTCCTATATTCGCTATGTGATCGGCTCCGAGGTGCCATCGAGTAGGTTGATATACCCGGATATTTAGCGGGGTTTATAGACTATCCGTCTAAAATCTGATTGTCTGTTAGAACTATTCTGGGGTGAACTCCCTCTCAGCTTTGGTCGATAGATGAGTTGAGGGAGCCTCTGCGACGGATCGCCGGGTGCTCATGAAGCCATGTAAAGAACTTGAACCGGATGGACACGAAACTTCTCGATGACATTTTGAACTGCCCATCATTGCCCTCGCTGCCCGCGGTGGCGATCCGTGTGCTCGAGTTGACATCTGATCCGGATGTCAAGATGGATGAGTTAGCCAAAGAGATTCAGTTCGACCAAGGGATCGCTGCCAAGATTCTCCGCACCGTGAACTCAAGTTTTTATGGGCTCCGTAAACGGTGCTCATCGATCGAGCATGCGTTGGTCATGCTCGGGCTCAATCCGGTCAAATCACTCGTGCTTGGTTTTTCGCTCGTTTCAACAGTCAAAGGCGATGAAGAGGATGCCTTTGATTATCTCGGGTACTGGGAACGCGGATTGACAACCGCCGTCGCTGCCAAGTTTGCCGCAGAAATGGCAGGCAATAAACTGATTGCCGACGAGGCATTTTTGGCTGGGCTTTTTCAAGATATTGGAATGGTCGCGATGCACCGGACGATCGGGAATGGGTATATCGAGCTGCTCAACAGCACCGACGGAGATCACACAAAGCTCACCAAAGCTGAGCTCGACGCCTTTGAACTTCAGCATGCTGTTGTTGGTGCGATGATGTGTGAGAACTGGAAGATTCCGCATGAAATCGTGATCCCCGTTCGGTATCACGACCGTCCGACCGCCTGTCCCCAAGAGCAATCACAGACCGCACGGTGTGTAGCACTCGGGAATATGATCCATGGCATTCTCAAATCAGAGAATCCGACCGAACCCCTCCGGAGAACCTATGCAAAGGCGATGAGCTGGCTCGGGTTCAATGAGTCACAGGTTGACGAACTCATCAAGAAAACAGGCGGGACCACCAAGGAACTGGCCAACTTGTTCTCGATCGATGTTGGATCGGTGCCCGATCCTGAAGAAGTGCTTGCGAAGGCTGATCGCCAGATGATCGAGCTCTCAAAGAACCAAAAGATTGAAAGCTTTGCAGCCAAGCAGTTCTCAGAACTGCTCAGCGATGATGGCACTGATCCCTTCACCGGCGCACTCAATCGCGAAGCATTCTCTGTTGTAGTCCGCAAAGGATTCGAGGCTGCCTATAACGGGCAGTTTTCCCTGAGTGTCGTGCAGGTGATGATCGATGGATACGATGATTTGGGAAGCACGCTCGGTGAATCAAGTCAAGATGAGATCGTCATCGGTACCCATGTCCTACTCGTACGCCACTTCGAACACATGGGCGGGATCGTGTGCCGACTAACAGACTCGGTCTTTGCCATCGTGCTCCCAACCATCGAGCGAGTCGAAGCAACACAAAGCGCCAACGCGTGCTGTGAAGAGTTTTCAAGTCGGATTATGAGCTGGATTCCAGACACCCAAGGTGTTGATGAGCTCGTAAAAATATCTGTTGGTGTCGCCACACTTGATGAAGACACCCGTGCGGTCATCAAAACCCCAGAGCTCTTGGTGCAAGCCGCAAGCCGAGCAGTGCTCGCAGCCAAAACAGCCAGTGTTTCAGTCGTTCGCGCATTTGTGCCACGCAACAACGCAGCATAACACCATTTCTTAAACTGTCAGTATTCAAGTCCTATCGATCAGTTATTCTGATCGCTTGGAACCATTCGCCCGAGTGTACAGTGGTCGAGCGGATAGGCATCACACACCGCTTTGAGATCATCAACAGTCACTGCTCCGATTTTGGCGAGTTCCTCGTCGAGTGGTAAGTACTCTCCGGTCATCGTCCAGAGCCTGCCGAGCCTTTGCATCCGATCACCCGGGCGCTCGGATCCGATCGTTGCAGCCGTTGCCATCTTTGACCTGAGCCCGACAAGATCATCCTCTGTGATCGTGTCCTTGAGTGAATGGATTTCTTTGAGAATCACTGCCCAGATATCATCGAGTTTCTCCGGATCACCAGAGGCATACAGATAGTAATCGCCGGTGCCATCGAGCCCGTCGTATCCTGCTTGGGCTTCTTCTGCGATCCCGGTTTCGATAAGTGCCCAGTGAAGCTTCGAGTTGTCTACCCCGCCAAGAATCTGTGCGAGCAACGCCGCGGCATAGCGCTGATCGTCGTTCGATGACGGTGCTTGGGCAATCCCAATTAGATACCCCCGGCTGACTTGCTCATCTTTCATCGTGAACTCGGATGGAGAGACGGGCGGGATGGTGATATCACGCTGCCCGACGCTCCGTTGCCATTCTTTACACAAGGCATCAATCTGTGCGACAGATTTATCAAAGTCAAGATTCCCCGCAAGAGCGACCACGGTTTTATCCGCAGCGTACCGCTCATTAAAATACTCGGCCATCTGATCACGGGTAAGATCCGTCACCGATTCTTTGGTGCCCAGTACCCGGTGCGAGAGTGTGTGCGAGCCATAATGTCGGGCGGTTGCTTCTTCGTAGAGTTTCCAGAATGGATTGTCCTGGTACATCGCGATCTCTTCGAGGATCACCTGTTTCTCGGTGTCAAAGTCATCTGCACGCAGCGCAGGGCGCATCATTTTAGAAAGAAGTTCGGTAGCTGATGAAATATTCTCTGGGATCACATGGGCATAGAAGCAGGTCATCTCGCGTGAGGTGTACGCATTGTTTGATGCGCCCAGGTCATCGAATCCTTGATTAATCGCTTCGGCGGTGAGTTCTTCGGTGCCCTTGAACATCATGTGCTCAAGATAGTGTGAGACCCCCATGATCTTGGTTGCTTCATCGCGGGCGCCCGCTTTGACGAAGAACCCTGCTGCTGCAGAATGGGCCTGTGAATCGGTTTCTGCGATAATGGTCATGCCGGTATCGAGAACAGCTTTTTTAAATTCAATACTCATGCCGATATGGTAGGGTCGTCAGAGGCTCGATGAGACTCGATGGACTCCACGATCGCACGACATACAGATTCAGGGTCTTCGCTCGAGCACACACAGCTCGAAACCGCTACGCCCGGGCATCCAACTTGGCCAAGCTGGGCGATGTTCTGAGGCTCAATCCCAGAGATCGCCAACATTGGGGTGCTCTTTGTCTTGGGATTGCTCAAATACGACTCGATAAGGCTCAACCCTGCAAGGGTTGACTTGGACTTGGTCGTTGATGCAAAGACCGGACCGAGCCCGCAATAATCTGCGCCTTGCTCGACGGCTTCAATCGCGTGATCGAGCGTGGGGCAGGTCTGCCCGATCCATTTACGAGTTCCAATGAGTGTGCGAGCATCAGCGATTGGCAAATCATCCTGCCCAAGGTGTACGCCGTCAGCCTCAACGAGCTGGGCGATCTGTACGCGATCGTTGATGATCACATCGAGCCCGAGCTGGTGCCCACACTCAGTGAGCAGCCCCGCGAGATCAACGAACTGTGCATCGGGCATGTTCTTTTCTCGCAACTGGACGCACTGTGCCCCGCCGGATGCTGATCGTTTGATGATTTCGACCGGATCGTGATGGGTACAGAGTGATTGTGTAATCAGCACACACAGCGACCATTGCGGGCATTGTGGAGCGAGCGCAAAGAGCGTGTGTTGCTCAATGGTATAAATCTGATACCG
>JAESSR010000260.1 GCA_016764015.1 Phycisphaerales bacterium | reverse complement strand
CTTCACATTATCGAGCACATTCATAAAGTTAATGTACCCATCATACGGCGAGTCATAAGGCGAGAAATACTTGTGCACATCGCCGTCGGCCCAGTACTTGGTGCACATGTAGTAGAAGTGATCGCTCGTCGTCAGCTTGCGCCAGTCATTGAGAATATGGTCGATCTCGGTCGACTGCTTCGGGTCGGCCTTCGCCTTGATCTCGACCATCCGATCCTTCAAAATCCGCTCAACGCGGTAAGTCTCTTCGAGCGCATTGTGCTGCATCGCATTGCCACGCCACGCGGTCAAATCGCGTTCGGTATCCGCCCATGAGATAAACTCAGGCACATCGTACTCGCCGACAGGATCGAACCGGGTGAGTGCCTCACTCGGCGTAATAAAATGATTCTCCGTCGTGCCATCACCCTTATGCGCAACATCAAAGATCGCCTCAGGCAGTTTTTCGAGGAACTTAAAAATCCCCGTGTCGGCCCATTGATGCTCACCAAATGTTTCATAATCCATGAACAGATTACACAAATACCCATCGCCATTGATCTGATGCACCCATTTGGCAAACTTCTCCGCAGACAACGGCCATTCCTCCCAGCCCTTGTTTGAGAATCGGAAGGCGATGTCGTCGGAAAGCTTGTAGTTCTTGAGCATCAATCCAAAAGGGCGACCATTGGGCCCCATGATTGTCTGCCCATCATGCGCCGGCGGCTGGTAAATATACGAAGGCGAGCGATACCCAAGGTGCGAATCCGTCCCTTCACAAATCGTCCCCAAGAACCGCGGGTTGCCATCCTTATCCTTGATCTTCGAAAGCGCATTGGCCAACTGATTCGCATAAATCAGCTCCGTATTCCGGAACACCTTTGGGGTTTGCCCAAAGTGCTCCTCGATCAGGTTCGTGTGCATATCGAGTTGGTGATGAAACTCGTCTTGCGAATACAAGAAACTCAATGAGTGATAATAAGTCTCCGCGACAAACTCCACGCATCCCGTCTCGGCGAGCTCAACAAAGAGATCGAGCACATCGGGCGTGAACTTCTTCCATTGCTCGATCACCGTTCCGGTAATCGCATACGAAATCCGGAAGTTGCCCTCGTGGCGTTTGATCAGATCAAGCATCAGCTTCGTCGTCGGGCGATAGCACTTGTCGGCTACCTTCTCAGCGATCTGCGCATTGACCTCTTCATGAAAATAGAACGGATCCGTATGAAACACAGAATACGGCTTGAGCCGATGAGGCTGATGAACCTGAAAATAGAATACGATCGAAGCCATGGCGAATCTCCAGGTGCCGACACCCCTTATGCCACGCACCACCTGTATCTTCGTACTTTTACCAACAGAAGCAAGAACTTTCATGTGAAAGTTAAATAAAGATATTGAGCACTTTGTAATCGGCTGTCAACACAAGCCTTCGCTCACCAAATCCAACGCATCCGCCCAAAGTCAGGAGTCAAGATCGGGCCGGTATCGAGCGGAGCCGGGAAATACACCAAGAACGCACGCCCTACGACCAAATCCTTATGCACCGCACCGGTATGGTCGTTGATCTCAGATTCAATCCACCGGTTGATCGATCCCGGAGCCCACAATCGCGAGTCGAGCGAGTTCGATGAGTTGTCGCCGCACATGAAGTATTCTTCGTCGGTGAGCGTTGGAAAGAAGTTGGGGTGTCCGCCGCGTGTGGGCATCCGCTGGCTCACCTGATACGCAATATCCCGCTGAACACTCACATGATGAAGCGTAAACGCCCCGCCCGAAAAATCCCATTGAAAGGTCGGCTCGGTATAGATCGCAGAGTTCGAGAACACACCTATTCGATCGACACCATCGCCAGCCGATCTGTTCGCTTTGAGTGATTCCCAGCTCAATCCCGTCGAAGCCATCGCCCGCTGAGCTGGCGTAAGTTCATATCCGCCTTTGTCGCCCCCGCCGCAGACCAGCTTGTCATCAACAAACAACCACAATGCCTGGTCAACATGCCAGAACTCAATGTGATGAATCTCGCCCGCCTTGAATGCCCTGATCGACCCGCTATCAAGCGTCTCCCATGCTGAATCAGCAGATGCATCCGCCTTCATTTCTACAGCCACATCACCCGTAGTCGAACTCACCCGCGCACGGAACACCATCCCGCGTGCGCTGAGCACCGCCGAGACCTGCACTGGCGTTTCCTTCGCCTCAATATTCAAGCTCACCGCAACATCAGAAACAGGGAAAGGCGTGTTCCCGCCATCGGATGATGCAAACAGCCGAAAACTCGGATAAGTCTGGTTGTACGAGTTCGCGTCGGTGATCTCCCGCTTGCCGTTCCATGCAAGGGTCGTATCGCCGCGTTCATCAAACTCATAGCTCGATCCGCTTCGTACGCCATCCCACCCAGAGGTCGTCCCCGAGAACGGCGAATGGAACCCCGGATCAGCAGGTGTCGGCACCAGCCTGGAATCAAACACATCCTGGAACATCGTCCGCTGAACCCGCTCGGGCTTGCGTGCAATACTCCAAGCAGTATCTTCCCAAGAATCCCACCCTTCTCGCTCGGTTTGCCCGTCAACAAAGTCGCGTGTAAACACATCGCCATCGACAAACGCGAGCTGCTCGCCGGGCATCCCGACAAGCCGCTTGATGTAGTTCTCGTGTGTGCCTGGGTTCTTAAAGACCACAACATCCCAGCGCTTCGGGCTCTGCAAGAACGGCAAGTACTTGAGCACAAACACGCGATCGCCCGCCGCGAGCCTGCGTGCAGTATCGTTTATCACTAACCCGTTGATCGGATCATTCACCCGCATATCAACCTGCTGACGTACCGGCTGTGTCCGCCGAGCGTCGGCATAAGTCCAAGGACCAACCGACCAGTCATACCCGCTGTACGGGCTCGTAAACCGAACATGCTTGCCCATCAGCGTCGGAGCCATCGATCCCGTCGGTATCTGGAATCCCTCGATCACAAATCCACGGAACAAGAACGCGAGCATAAACGCGATGATCAAACTCGTGATCGTCTCTTTGATGCCCACCGCATTGCCCGAAGCCTGCCCCGAAGCCTGTTTAGTAGCCTTGCCCGGAGCATGTGTTGTTGTTCCCGATTCACTCATGACCAATACACTCCGTCTAAATATCGTCCTAATGCAGGCACAACTCAATCACAAGTTCATCGACCAAACGGGCTCAAGTGCCCAAATCCTAACTCTCAGAGCCCTCAGAACCGCCGCCACTGTCCCCGCCAGCATCGCCAGTTCCAGGTCGACGACGACGCCTGCGCTTGCGTTTTTTCTTCGCTCCAGTTCCGTCGTTGCCACCTGCAGGCCCCTCGTCCCCACCCTGAGATATCGGTGCATTGATCTGGGCATGATCAGCGTTGCTGCTCCCGTCATTCGCCGAACTCGATTGATCTGTTTGATCGGATTGGCCTGACTGAGCCGACTGACCAGAAGTTCCTGAGCCCTCGCCGCCGCTGCGTGTGCGCTTGCGCCGCCGCCGCTTTTTCTTCTTGGGACGATCCCCAGATTCCGTTGAATCATCAACCCCACTTTGCTCGGAGATGCTTTGCTCGGAGATGACCATGCCTTCACTAGCATCACCCTTGGGCTTGCGGCTCCTACGAGACTGCTTTCCAGACCGCTTGTCAGATTGGCTGCTACTGCTCGGGGCTGATTCATCCTTGGACTCATCTTGGCTATGCTGCCCGCCGCGTTTAGATCCGCCTCGCTTTGTATTGGCCGATTTGGTATTGGCCGATTTGGTATTGGCAGATTTGGAACCGGCAGATCGTGATGAACTCCCACCCCGTGATGAACCAGATGAACCAGTTCTCAGATCAGGCGCTGTCTTGAACTCAGGGTCCGTCAACTCCTCGACCGGAATCGCCACATCCGTATTGTTATCGAGCCGAACCAACGCGAGCTGCGTCAGAATCTGTGTGCTGATCACAATCCCGTCGCCCTCAGGCGTGCCCACCCGCGACTTACGATGAGGCAGGTTCTTGCGAAGCTCGTCGTAAGTCTCATCTTCATACCGAAGACAACACATCAGCCTCCCGCATCGGCCTGAAATCTTCAACGGATCAAGCGTCGCCTTCTGAATCTTCGCGCTCTTCATACTCACCGGCTTGAGCACCTTCAAAAAGTTCTTGCAACAACAGTACTGCCCGCACCGCTCATAATCCGCCGTGATCCGCGCCTCATCACGCGCGCCGATCTGGCGGAGCTCAACCTTGGTGCCGATCGCTCGCGTAAGGTCTTGGACAAGATCACGAAAATCAATCCGCTCCTCAGCACCAAAGTAAATCATCACCCGCTCATTGCCCAAGATCGGCTCAGCCTCGATGATCTTCATCTCAAGCCCGGCCTTCTCGACCAAGCCTTTGGCAATCATCCGATATTCATTCTTGCGTTGCTCGATCTTGCTCTGCGCGTTGAGATCATCAACCGTCGCGATCCGCAATACCCGCCCGCGTTCAAAGAACGGATACTGTCGCCCGCCCGAGTTCTCGATATACTCAAGCATCTCTTTGCGGGTCACACTCTTCGAACACCCCGAGTTGGCACAAGTGCTCGTGAGCATCTCACCGATCTCGGTCCCGCGAGGCGTTTGCACAACCAGCTTCGACCCGCACCCCGGCTTGGATTCACCCGAATACGGAAACTCGCCCACCATCATCAGATACCCAAAGCGCACCACAATCGAGCTGGGCGCATTGAGCTTCTCGTACGCCTCGCGATCTTCTTTTTCTTGAAGGTATGCTGCAAGATCAGCTTCGAACTGGGGGAGTGGACCGATCGACAAAGAAAACAACTTCCACAGCCAATATCCGCTGCGTTGAATGCCTGCACATTGAACAACCGTGTCAACCCAATGACAACCCGGGTGTGCCCATCAGTTTAGGGCCCGCCCACCGCCCGGGCGCGAGCTCGGCTAAACAGACTCGACAACTCCTCGCGCTCGAGCATTTTAAGATGATTGTTGTTCTCCGTGCGGTACACCATCAGCGATTCCTGCCGAGAATCAATTATCACCAGAATCTCATCGTTTCCGCCATCGGTCGTAAGCATCGAATACGACGAGCTCGTCGTCGCCATCTCAGCCATCGCAGTCGATTCAAAGAACCCCCCGCCCTGCACAACGATCAACGCTGCCATAATCCCCGCGCTCACCCAGAGCCAGCTCCCAGAGCGTGCCGATGGGGTTCTATCTGTTTCTGTCGATTCATTTACTTGTGTATCTGTTGTTTGCTGCATTATATTCTCCATTGGGTATCAGGTTTGAATAGTCCATCTTCGCTCTGTATCTGAGCAATAGTGTGTCGAGTCGTGCGGCCAGTTATGTGGGCAAACGCCCTCAATACTCACCGGTCCGGTTCACTCTTTGCGTCAACACTCAGATCGCGATACCCGATCCCATCGACCGATTTGGTCGAGTCATTCCAGCTCAGCGCGATCAGTTCGCCATTGGCCGTATCAAGCACATAGAGCACACTCGACACGCCCCCGATGGTCGCCCCACCAACAACTGAATACTCCCCGGGCACACGCGATTTCATTGCACTGCTTCCGGTGATGCTATTTCCACTCTGTGCCCACGCCCCGGGCGCGATGCTCACAAGCCCAAGCCCACCGAGCAACACCAGGTTCAGCACTATCAGCCCCCGCGGAGCCTTGCGTCTGCTGCCCAAACCACCGCCACTTTGTTTCGTATCCATACCTGTTCTCCTTTTTGGTGAACGATTCGTATCCGTTGACTCGTATTGATTGATAAGTGGTTTTCACCCGAGACCCGCAGAGCCATCAAGTCCCACATGATTGTAGCAAACCATCAGCAAGCCATCAGCAAACCAGTTGCGATCGAAGAAACCCGATCCGCCATGCACACAGCCCTATTCGATCGCAGTCCCTCCCCGGTTCCGATCAACCAACACTTCACCGGCTCGCTCGTGTCTGAGAGTTCAAACTTTTCCATCTTTCGCCTCCCCCGGGCTTCCGGGGGAGGTGTCGAACGAAGTGAGACGGAGGGGGTCTTTCCTTTTCCATCCCACACACTTTGAATACCGCAAAAGGTGCTTCTATCCAAAATATGGGCCTTCAAGCATGCCCTATAGGCACACCAATACCACAACAGAATATTCGCGTTGTAGATGTCCGAGTCGCCCTGCTCTGCTGCGAGTTAGTCTTGGTGTGTCCGCTTAGTCTTGAGCGTCGCCGCAAAGACCACCGCACCCACCATCAGAATCGCAATCAAGAAGATGATGTACTTGGGAGCACTGGGCGCTTCAGAAGTCTTCGGCGGGCGCAACTCCTCTTGAGCCATCGCAACCGTGGACGACACAGAAACCATCATCACCATCAACGCACACATCATCGATATGCACACAGGGCGGGAACGAGCGATCAATCCGGAAAACAAGTGGTGATTCATACCCCCACGCTACACACCCTCTACCCCAAAGGTCAAGCACAAACCCCGTCATTAACGCCTATCTGCCCATCAATCAGGTATTTGCCATCTGTTCCACGCCGACAATTCGATCAAAGATCGGCTCGCGAACATACCCACCAACATGCCCGCCAGCACCCCTGCTCCCCCCACCATTGGCGATCCCATTCACACAAAAAGACGTACTCAAGGCTTCAAAGTCACCCGCAGACAGATTCATCGTCCGCCAACGCGGGCTCCGCACCTTCATAGCACCCACATAATCATCAAGCGTGATCGCCCGCAGCGTATACCACCGATCCCCATCGACAAAGGTCTCCACAAACAACCCATCCGGAGGCACATCATCACACCAATACACAAACACAAACACCGCCTCAAACTCAGGTCCAAACAACCCACGCCACTTCGAAAGCGCCTCGATATCATCAAGCGTCACCCAAGACTCCAACCGAGGCTTCGCCGGCGTCCCGTCCTTGAGCCGAATCGCAGCCAATCGCCGACCCTTCACCTCCACCAATAAGTTCGTCCCCTCGCCATAGACCACAAAGTCAAAGTTCTTCAGCTTCTTGGGTGTCTCATGGTCGTTTTTGCCCTCTTCACCAGCTGCGCGCGTGCTCAACACCGCCCCCTGAGGCAGCAACGATTTCTTCGCCTCATTCACCGAGATATACGGAATCCGCGAGTCCCGCAGATACCTTTCAAATCCATGCTCATAATGATGCCGTCGCTGACCCATACACCGAGTATACACCAATCACCCGCCCCCTTGCACCCCAAATAACCGGGTTTTATCACGATATTCGCCATGAGAGACTAACCCGCGTTTGACGACTCGTTTCTGACGCAAAAACACGCTCTTTTCGCCTCCCCCGGGCCTCCGGGGGAGGTGGCTGCGCAGCAGACGGAGGGGGTCTTCGAGACTACAACCATGCGAAAATAGAAGAAAAACACGGCTGGTGCCGGGTGCCATGCAGGTGACAAAGTCTCCTGCATGCTCTTCTCCCCAATCCCCTCGCCCTCTTCATCTGTTGCTCTGCTGCTTTATTCCCGCCGAAGCCGATCAACCACCACCGCAATCGCCGGGGGCTCATCACCCTCGCCAAGCATCGCTGCCCGACGAATCATCTCGCCCAACTCCACGCTGCGGACTAACGAGCGATGATTGGCTTCAAAGATCACCACATCATCCACCCCTTTGAGCACCGCCGACGACATCGGCACCACACCATCGCCAAGCTCTCGGCTCAGCTTATCAAGCTCCTCACCGATCAGCGTCGCATCGCGATCGCCAACAAGATCACGAAAAAACTTGTTCACAATCGCTGTTGTTTTCTGTGTCCCCGCCTCCTCGATCATCCGCCCAACAATACAGGTCACCGCAACACCCTCAGGCAGCGAACGCCCATCAAGCTCGACAAGAAAATCAGACCCAGGCAACAAATCCTTCCCCGCCTGCCCAACCCCATCACGCGCAAAGCCCATCAATCGCTTGGGATCAAAATCATCGGATTCAACCCACCGCTGGACCTGCTCGCGAAGCTCCGACACCGCCTGAAGCCGCGCCCAAGGCGATCCCCCGTGCGGCGTCCCAATCGTCACCAGCCGCTCAACAGCGATCCCCTTAGTTTTAAACTCATCGCGCGTGATCGCATCGCGTGCAACCAAACCACCCATCGAATGACACACAAGATCGATCCGCTTCACGCCTCGCTGCGTGAGCTCATCAAAGGATTCAACAAAGTTCCGCCCGCTCAGCGCGATCGCCTGATCGTTTGGATATTCAAACCGCACCACCTGGTGCCCCTCCTCCGCGAGCGCCGGGGCGAGCTGATCCCATATCCCACCGGGCTCATCGAGCCCGTGCACAAGGATGACTACTCGCTCATCAAGCGTACCATCAATCTCATCATTCTTATCAAAATCATCAATCGCCACCCACGCATTGAGCACCGGATCAAACACCCGAAGCCCGAGCCAGGGTTGTTCAACACCACCGAGCCCATCTTCGCCAAACACCGCGTTGAGTGTCTGCGTGCTCAGCGACACCGCCGCACTGATCCCATCACGATACGCCCGATCGAGCACAAGCCGATTGCTCCGCGAGTTGCCAATAAGCAGCGCAGTAATCCCGATCACAACAAAGACAATGCTGATCAGAATATTTCGGCGTGGACGACTCAACGCACGCTCGATCCGATTCAGTGTCGCTTTCAATCTGCTCATGAAAAATACTACCCTGCTCGTTGAGCATTGATCAACTTCGTTCTTCTCTTCTGTGTGTGTTTATGGGCGTGGCGAGCGAAGTCTTTCAAGCAGCTCAATCTCCGCTGCTTCATACCGCCCATACGCCGCTTCGATAACCTTCGATATCCGAGCCAGAGCCGCAGCATCGCCAGTTGAACCAGATTCAGTCATCCGGATCACCGCAGCATCAAGAGCCTCAGAAGCGATCCGCAGATCAGACACCGCATCGGCGTACGCCCGCGCAGCCTCATAGATCGGCTCGCGCTCAAGGTCTTCCTGTGTTGGCTTCTTGAGCAGGCGCCAAGGCTGCGAACGAATCTCTTCGAGGAACAGCTCGCCATGCACACCGATGCTCCGCGCTGAATCAAGCACCGCGTTCACCTTAGGCTTGTTGATATCAATCAGATTGCTCGTTTTCTCAGCGATCTCTTTGTACGACCCAAGCGTGATCGAACCCTTCTCAAGGAGCTCGTCGAGCTTGACCATCGAAGTATCATTCACCCGCTGCGTAGTTTGCTCAACATTCTCAAGAATCTTCGCCACGCGAGGCTTCCCGTCGGCAATAACCTCGCGGGCCTCATTGATCGCAGAGCGTGCATCGACAAGCACCGGATCAAGCTTGAGCGCCGCGTCATCTGCCTTAGTCAAAATATCATCGACCTTGCCCGACCACCCCGCTTCGCCGTTGATCCCTTCGGTGAACTCACGGATATTGGCTATCGTTGATCGACCATCATCAACCCCACCGAGAAACTCAGGCTCGAGCGCCTCAACCATCCGGGCAATGCCCGCAGAAGAATCGTTCGCATTGGCCGAGGTTTCTTCAACATTGCGAATCGTCCGCTTGATCTTCTCAGCGTCCTCTGTCGAAAAACCGAGCTGGGTCAAAATCGAAGGCGCAAAGCGCCCACGGAGTATCTCGCCCTCATCGAGCACCGTATTCGCATCGCTTGGGCCGCCATCAAACGCCCCAAACCCTGCAGCCGGGATATTGATCGTCGAGACCCCGCCAAGCATCGGCAATGTCAGATCTGCAAAGGCATCCTCGTACAACACCAAGTCCGACATCAACGCCACATGCACATCGTGCGCATCGATCACCTCAACACCGGTCTCTGTATCAACCACATGGTGCGCCGAGATGGACTTCACCTTGCCGACACTCAACCCGCCGAAGGTAATATTCGCCCCGGGCTTGAGCCCGGTCACACCAACATCGGTTGTATAACGAAAGACATACATCTTCTTGGAACCGAACTTGTCAGCGACATCCGAGAGAACAAACGAAATCGCGACTGCAAGCAGAACGCTCCCAACAACGAACGATCCCGCTGCCACATTATTCCGATTCACCACCTTGATGCTCATGAGCTGTTTCCGTTTCTTCGCTGTGCCTGTATCTGTTCCTGCTGGTGTGTCTAGCCGCGTGTGGGTTGGACACTCGGCGTCTTCGTCACCCGATCAGGGGTCATCCCGAACAAATCCTCGCCGTACGCTGTTTCATCTCGCCGAGCCGCCAAAGGCCCTTGGGCATCCCCACGCAAGAACTGTCGGACAAGCCGCCGGTTTTCATCCATATTCTGTGCTTCATCCGTCTCCATATCACGCAGGTTTTCAAACCATTTTCGCTCTTGCATATACAGCATCTTCCCTCGATCAAGCATCGCCATCCGATCCGCGATCGTAAAGGCGCTATCCATCTCATGGGTCACCACCACACTCGTCACGCCGAGCTGGTGCGACAACGCGATAATCAATTGGTCAATCTGAGCGCTCGTCACCGGATCAAGCCCAGCGCTCGGCTCATCATAAAACAATATCTTCGGGTCCAGCGCCAACGCCCGCGCAAGCCCGGCTCGTTTTTTCATCCCGCCTGATATTTGGGCCGGATACTTCTGGGCATCCTCGCGCAATCCAACAAGCTCGAGCTTGATCTTTACTTGGATATCAATAATCTCGTCATCAAGCTCGGTGTGCTCTCGCAATGGCAGCGCCACATTCTCGGCGATCGTCATCGAGTTGTATAGCGCACCAGATTGGAACAAAATCCCAAACTTCTTACGCACCTCATTGAGACCCTCTTCATCAAGACTACAAATGTTCTCGCCGAAAAGCTCGACCGTGCCCTCATCGGGCTTGTGCGAGCCAATAAGCGTCCGCAACAGTGTGCTCTTGCCCGATCCAGACCCGCCCATAATCACCATCGTCTCACCAGGGTACACATCAAGGTTGATGCCGTCGAGCACCGTCTGGTCGCCAAAGTGCTTCACAATGCCCTTGCAACGAATGATCGGCTGTCGCTCTGCCGAGTTGTTCTGAGCATCTTTCACATCAATACCCTATCACGAAGCGATGAGACAAGCGATGACAAGCGATGACAAGCGATGACAGACGCACAGCACTCAAGGCCCGTCATCACTCCCAGCCTCTGGTACTAAATCGGGTATTTCGGGGTCAACAGGCTCTTCAATATCCAAATCGGTCTCGATTTCCGTTTCAAGCACATCATCAAGCTCTGCATCAATCACATTCGTGCCCGGCAGATGATACTCATTGCCCTGCGAATCAATCAGGATGTATTTAATCGGAGGCGGGAATCCAGAACTCTGCCCCTGAACATCCATGACATAGATCACCAACGCCCACCCAGAATCAAACCGCATCGGCAACGGGATATACCCCTGCTGACCATTATAAGGCTGGAACAAGTTAATCACCGCACCATATCCACTCCAGATTTCACCAAAGCCCGAAGGCATCGATACAAAGTCGCCCAGCGTGCTCCGGTAGGCTTCACGGAACGCGATCAGCTCCGCATCGCTGGCATCGGAAGCTGGAGACTGCATAACCGAACGAGCCGTATCAAAGCCGTCAGCCTGAATATCTAAGAATACCTGCTCGGTCGTGGTGCCAAAGTTGCTCATCATCTTTGTAAGGAAGCTGCTGCCGCCGAAAATCAATCCAACCCACAACGCCAAAGTCAAAAGCCCGATCAAAATCCCCGCGATCCCGAACCCAGACCCACCCACGCGTCCCTTGCTCCGCGAAATCCCCACAAGCCCGAACACCCCGAGCAAAATCGCCGGGATCGATGTCAACCCCAAGCAGCACCCGCCGATCCCAAAGACCATGCTCAAAATAGCCATGATGCTGGTGCGATCAGGTTCCTGATAAAGCTTTACATCGGATTCTTCGTGGTACGGCGATTGCATCTGTGTCATGTGCCCACCCTAGCGGGTTTTGACACAACAAACCAGCGAATGAGCCTGATTATGCAAGGATTTACCCCGGCATTGAACGCGAAAGTTGCGATGCTACCCCGCTGATTACCTCAATAGCACGATCTACTTCCTCAACCGTCGTCTCCCGCCCCAAACTCAAACGGATCGAACCATGGGCAATATACTCCTCTACACCCATCGCCAAAAGCACCGGCGACGGGTCGAGTGACCCAGACGCACACGCCGAGCCCGCCGACACACACACGCCCCGCTCAGACAACGACAACAACAACGCCTCAGCCTCCAATCGCGGAAAACCAATATTCGTCGTGCTCCACAATCTCAGCTCTGGATCAACCGTCGTGTTGACCACACTCCCCGGACATGCTTCAAGAATCCCCCGTTCGAGCCGATCGCGCAACTCACCGACCGCATCCCGATTCGCCTGATCCTCTACCCACTTCACCGCCTGCACCGCAGCGACCCCAGCACCAAGAATCGCAGGCACCGGCTCCGTCCCCCCCCGCCTGCCAAGCTCCTGCCAACCAGGAGTCACCGCAAGCAATCGCACCCCCCGCCGAACCCACAACATCCCAACCCCCTTGGGCCCATGAAACTTGTGGGCAGACGCGTTGAGCAGATCAACTTTCGGCGATTCCGGCGAATGCAAAGCCGTAGGCATCTTGCCCACCCACTGCGTCGCATCACAATGGAACACCACATTGTGCCGATCACATATCTCCCCTACCCGATGCACAGGCTGCACAACACCCGTCTCATTGTTCACCCACTGCATGCTCACCATCGCGATTTCATGCCCGCCCGCACTCTTCCCCGAACTGTTTCTAGAACCGCCCCCCGAGCTGCCCCCAACATTGGCATGCTCTTTGATAATCGCTTCGAGCCCGCTCACATCAACCACCCCAGAGCGATCCACAGGCAGCCACAGAATCCGCGCTTGCCCGGTCGTTTCTAGCTGTTGGCACAAGTTGCGGATCGCGCTGTGCTCGATCGGCGTCGTGATGATCACATTCTTCTTGGGATTCGTCTTGCGATGGGCACCGAGTGTCCCCCGGATCGCAAGGTCAATCGCCTCGGTCCCAGAGCCAGTAAATGTGATCTCACGAGATTTCACCCCAAGCATCGCTGCGACCTGCCCACGCGCAATCTCGATCTGATGCTTGGCGTCTTGCCCAGGACGATAGTTACTCGACGGATTATGCCAGTACACCTCTACCCCAGCAGCAACCGCTTCGGCAACAGCAGCCGAAGGCTTCGTCGTCGCATTGTGATCAAGGTACACTTGTTTCATCATTCTCTGAGCCTTTGGTGCCGTGGTTAAAATCTCGAAGAGATTTCTAACCACGATCCCCTCCCCCTGCCACACACACT
>JAESSR010000259.1 GCA_016764015.1 Phycisphaerales bacterium | reverse complement strand
TTTGACTTAAAGTGCGCCATCGCAACAAGCCTTAATGCCGTGCGAAGTTGCCATTTGTTTTTATACGGGAGCGGAGATTGCTAGTGGCCATTGATTCGAAGCTTGACCAACTGCTCCGCTGACTCTGGTGAGGCCATGCCCCATTTATCTTGGTATTCAAAGTAGGCTCTGGCATCAAGAGCCCCCGAGTCTGCCGTGAGTATTTCGAACTGTTGAAGCGGTACCAATGCCGGGTGGATGTGTCCACAGGCTCGGCTCACGCGCGTGAGTTCCTTGCGGAGCGTGGCGAAGTAGTTCGCAAGACGAGCCGCTTTGTTGGTTGGGTCCAGCCCGTGCATAAGCCACTTGTTCTGCGTGGCAACGCCGGTCGGGCAGTGACCCGTATGACAGTTCTGAGCTTGGATGCACCCGATCGCCAGCATCGCTTCACGCGCGACATTGATCATGTCGCATCCAAGCCCCATTGCCAGCATTGCTCGCTCTGGAAATCCAAGTCTCCCCGAGCCGATGAAGACGATCGAATCGGTGAGCCTTGCCTGAGCGAAAATCGAGTACACCCTCGGAAACCCGATGCGGAATGGGAGTGCAACATGATCGGTAAAGACCAAAGGGCCGGCACCGGTACCGCCTTCACCACCATCGATGGTGATGAAGTCCACACCGCGAGAGCCGTCCTTCATGAGTTGTGCGAGTTCCATCCAGAAATCGAGTTCTCCGACTGCGGATTTGATCCCCACAGGTAATCCCGTTCGATCTGCGATGGATTCAACTAGGTCAAGAAGCGAGTCTGCATCGGAGAACGCTGAGTGCGCCGACGGGCTTATGCAGTCCTTACCCACAGGGATGCCTCGGATATCTGCAATCTCAGGCGTGACCTTTGCGCCTGGGAGCACGCCCCCGATGCCGGGCTTTGCGCCTTGACTGAGTTTGATCTCGATGGCGCACACCTTGGCGTCTTTGCATTGTTCGGCTAGACGATCGAGCGAGAAGTTCCCCTCATCATCTCGGCACCCAAAGTATCCCGAGCCAATCTGCCAGATCAGGTTCGCACCGTTCTTGTGATAGGATGAAATCCCACCCTCGCCGGTATTGTGCAGGGCGCCTGCAATGGCGCATCCACGATTCAGTGCTTCGATGGCTGGGCCTGAGAGTGATCCGAAACTCATCGCGGAGACATTGATAATGGAGTCTGGACGGAAGGCGTGCTTGCGATTTCGAGCCTTGCCCATGATCTTGGCGCATGGGACCGGGTGATGTTCGCCATACCCGAACTCGCCCGGGTTTGCTTCGGGAAGAGGGATGGCGTTGTGTTTGATGATGACATAACCTGATGCAGTATCGAGATCGTTGTCGGTGCCGAACCCAAAGTAGTTGTTTTCTCTCTTTGCCGAGGCGTACACCCATCGGCGTTGATCTCTGCTGAAAGGGCGCTCTTCATCGTTGTTGGTGACGATGTACTGGCGGAGTTCTGGCCCGAGTGCTTCGAGCCAGTACCGAAAGTGTCCGATGATGGGGAAGTTTTTGAGGATCGCATGCTTGGTTTGGAGTTGGTCATAGATCACCATAATAATGAGCCCGACGATAATGATGATTCCGATGACAAGCCATACCATGAGTGATTCTCCGGATTCGAGCGGAAGTGATTGGGCGTTGAGAACAAACAGTCTGCATATATACAGACCATCATACCATACGCATTATTTCTCGCTTCCTGTATTTGTCGAATATCGTATTGGTAGAAATAATGTTCAACCATGAGTGGTTCAGACCACAATGAAAGGGCGTGAAGTGTATGGGAGTTGAACCATTAAAACGATCGGACCTACCCCAGCATGAAGCATTGTTCTCGATGGCCGAGGGCATTCTTGGGTTTCTTCCCAACAGCATGCTGACCATGAGTCGGAGCCCGGAGCTGATGTATTCGTTCTCTATGCTGACAGCTACGGTGCTCAAAGAAAAGCCCAAAGTTTCAAAGTTTACCATGCTCAAAATGGGCATCAGGCAGCTTGTTGGGATCGCCAAGATGCAACGGCTCGAACCAGCGATTCCGCCTGATCTCAAGTGGCTCGTTGCGTATGTGACGAGCCAGAGCGCCGGGTGCCGGTATTGCCAAGGGCACACCGCGTTCTCGGCGAGCAAGGCGGGGGTGAGTGATGAAAAACTCCAAGCGGTCTTTGACTTTGAACACAGCGATCTGTTTACGGATCAAGAGCGGGCCGCGTTGCGGATCGCGATTGTTGGTGGCGCATCCAATGGGCCGCCGTCCAAGGAGATGTTTGATGATTTTTCGAGTCGATTCACTGAAAAACAGGTGATCGAGATTGTCGCGATCATCGCGTTGTTTGGATTTCTCAACCGCTGGAACTCGCTGATGGATACCGAGCTTGAAGCACTTCCGGGACAGTTCGCCCGCGAGCATCTCGATCAGGCGAGTTAAAGACACTTTAACGGATTTCATACACCGTGAGACGGTAGTAGAGCGTGCGTTCGCTGATGCCGAGCATTTTGGCAGCGGCTTTACGGTTGTCTTTGCATCTTCTAAGGGCCTCGATGATGAGATCATGCTCCATGGTTTCGATATTGAGACTGTCGCGTTGTTCGACCGGGTCGGTGTGAGCTTTGTGCTTTGGCAAGATCAACTGGTCTGCGGGGGTCTGGACGAGGACATGGCGATCCCACGCGTGATCCATCGCAGCCTTCAGATCGTCAAGCCCAATCGGCTTAGAGAGAAAATCGACAACATCCATCTTGATGGCTTGCTTGGCGATGTCGAAGGTGCCGTAGCCGGTGGCGATGATGACCGAGATTTGTGGGTACTGCTCACGGATATGCTCGAAAATATCCAGCCCGCTTTCGCCCGATAGATTGAGATCGAGCAGGGCGGTTGCAAACGGCCCAGACCTGAGTTCCTTCCATGCCTGGTCACCCGTGGCAACGCATACGGGTTCATAGTCCATCTGCTTGAGAGCGCGTGAGTACATCAGGCGCTGTGCGGATTCGTCCTCTACAACCAGAACTCTGCGCGTAGTTGGGATCATTGATGGCCCTTGTCAATCTGAATAGCGAGCAAGAACATGCTTCCCTGATCGGCCCCGTCGCTGAATGAGCGGATCTCAGCACCAATGTCGGTGCTGAGCGTATTGGCGATGGAAAGCCCAAGCCCTGTCCCGCCAACATCGGCCCGATTGGTGTTAAAGGGGACAAAGAATCCCTCTTGCATCTGGGGAGTGAATCCCCGCCCGTTATCACGGACTCGGAGCCAGACTTCGCCATCGGCGCGGGTCGCGTCCACCTCGATCCGTCCATCGTCGGTGATCGCATCGGCGGCGTTGATAAGCAGGGTCAGGATGATCTGCCGAACCTCCTGCGGCGGGGCGAATATCTGGAGCGATCGCTCGGCCCCCACGATGTGGAAGCATGCGGATTTATCCGGGCGGGCTGCACGAGCGACATCGACCGTTTCGACGAGCAACCGTGTGACATCGAAGTGTTGAGGCTTGCTGTTGCCTCGGACCATCGCCATGAGGCGTTCGACGATCCCGCGGCAGCGCAGGACCTCGCGCCGGATCACGGTGAGTGATTCGTGGAGTTCTTGTTGGCCTTGTTTATTGATCGGGCCGCGTCCGGTGGTTTGGAGTGAGAGTTCACTGAGCCCAAGCATCGCATTCAAGGGGTTATTGATTTCGTGGGCGACATCCGCGGCGAGGAGCCCGATCCCGGCCATACGCTCGCGCCGGAGGAGTTCGCGGTTGCTTTCTTGGATTTTGATGAGCATCCGTTCGTTGAGTTCTTCGAGTTGATTCAGCTCACCCTCGACATCCTTTGGATTGGCTGTGATTGGGACCTGGGTTTGGGACTCCAAGTTTTTTCTGAGCTTACGAAGACGATGGATCAGCCCACGCATGGGCCAAAGTGAGAGAAGCAGACACATCACAACCGCGGTTATGCTGACAAAGAAGACCGTCCAAAGCGTGGTGCGTTGTGCTTCTTTGGCAAGTAATGGAGTGGCTTGGATGCCGGATTCCGCATCGTTGTAGAGATCTCGGATATCGCTTCGGATGTTCTGAACTTGCTCGATGCGCTGATCCGTTGTCAGT
>JAESSR010000258.1 GCA_016764015.1 Phycisphaerales bacterium | reverse complement strand
GCGGACGGGCTCAAGCTCGTTGCGTTGCGGGGCAAAGCGATGCAAGAAGCCGCCGAGGCTGTGGATTCTTCGATGGTCGCACTGATTGGCGCAAACGAAGAATCTGCAAATGCCGTGTGTGACAAAGCACGCGAGAATGACATATTGGTCGCGGCCAACTTCAACGCACCTGGGCAAGTCGTGATCTCAGGATCAGCATCTGCTTGTGATCGCGCCGAAGTGATCGCCGGCGAGATGAAGCTGCGGGCGACGCGTCTGAGTGTTGCCGGCGCATTCCATTCGCCGATCATGGCACCGGCAGCGGATCGGCTCGCTGAGGCACTCGCCGCGACACAGATCAATGCACTGAGCTGCACGGTGATGTCCAATGTGACAGCACAACCACACGAAGCGGATGCGGATTCGATCCGTCAACGATTGGTTGATCAACTGACTTCACCCGTCCGTTGGGCAGCATGTTGCGAGCATTTAATCGCCAGCCATTTGGATCATGAGGGCACCCAGTTCCACGAACTCGCACCGGGCAAATCGCTCGGCGGCATGATGCGCCGCATCAATCGCGCGACCAAGATCCAAGGACACAACGAACCAGCAGCCGTTTCATAAACGGTCTGATAGATAGAAACGAGAACTCAAATGACCGACAAACGCGTCGCCATCGTCACCGGAGCATCCCGAGGAATCGGGCGTGCCATCGCTACTCGACTCGCAGCCGACGGGCGTCATGTGGTGTGTGTCTCCCGTTCGCAAGGGCCGCTCGATGAACTCGTCAGCGAGATCGAAGCCGCGGGTGGATCGGCCAATGCCATGACCTGCGATATCTCAGACTTCACTGCGGTCGCCGAGATGGTCGAAGGCGCGTTCAAAGAGCACGGCAGGCTCGATATCCTTGTCAACAACGCCGGCATCACCAAAGACAACCTTATTCTGCGGATGTCCGATGAAGAGTGGGATGATGTGATCAACACGAATCTCAAGAGCGTGTTCGTCGCGTGCAGAGCCGCGGCGAGACCAATGATGAAGGGCAAGTTTGGTCGCATCTGCAACATCGCTTCGACCTCTGGACTCGTCGGCAACTCTGGGCAGGCCAACTATGCCGCCGCCAAGAGCGGACTCACCGGGTTCACCAAAACCATCGCTCGTGAACTCGGCAAGAAGAACATCACGGCCAACTGTGTCGCACCTGGGTTTATCGCCACCGATATGACCAAGGATCTGCCCGCAGCCGTCACCGAGCATATCAAGGGCGTGATCTCCACGCGTGAACTCGGTCAGCCCGAGGACATCGCCGCTGCTGTCGCGTATGTGACGAGTGACGAGGCACGGTTTATTACCGGGCAGACCATAGCCGTCGATGGCGGCATGACGATGTGTTAACGAACTTAAACCTTGCAACACAACTTACCATCAGGTACACTCGTCATCTAAGGAGCTTGCCTGATGGTTTTTTGTAGGGTACAACTGAGTTTCGCCGCGTTCGTGATCTTTGCGATCATTGTGCATACACCATGCGCCGTCGCCGCGGATTGCCCGCTACCCAGAACTGGGTGCGATGTTGAATATCTCAGTGCTGTAGATGATCTTGTGACGGAGTACCTTTGCGAACGATTAATTCCTGGCGCGACCATTGCGATCATGAAAGATGGCGTTGTCGTCTACGAACGAGGATTTGGGTTTGCGGATGAGCATCTGACCGAACTGATGGAACCCGATGCAATAATGCGTGTTGCGAGTGTGTCCAAACCGATTACCGCTGCTGCGATTCGTGTATTGATCGATGACGGGCAACTTGCACTCAATACGCGTGCGTTTGATCTTGGTCAACCCACCGGCGGCGTGCTTGCAATCGATCCATTCCCGACCTTGGGCGATCCTCGGCTCGCGGACATCACCATTAACAACCTGCTCGGGCATACGGGCGGATGGGATCGAGGCATCGCTGGCGATCTGACATATCGAGAGATCATCATCGCCGACGCAATGGGTGTTGACTATCCACCTGAGCGTGAAAATGTGATGCGTTATATTCTTGGGCAGCCTTTGGAGCATGATCCGAGTAGCGAGTACGCGTATTCGAACATTGGTTTTCTTGTGCTTGGGATGATTGTTGAGGAAGTCAGCGGGATGGCTCTGATTGATTTCATTCATGAGCGTGTGCTTGGGCCTTTGGGTGTTGCTCAGGGCGAGCATGAGTTAGGGCGTACTTTTCTTGTCGACCAGAATCCGCGTGAACCGTTCTATCATTCACCGAGTTCAGCAACAAATGTGTTTGATCCACAAGGGCCAAGCGTGCTCCTTCCCTACGGTGGATGGGACCATGAAGCCCGCGTCGGACAGGGCGGGCATATCACAACGACTCGCACGCTGTTGGCGTTTCTTGATGCCCGCTACATCAGTGGCCCGTTGATTGGATTGCCATTACCACCAACGCAGAATACTGGTTGGCGTCGCAATCATACCGGTTCGCTCCCGGGCACAGAATACCTCGCTCGTCAGCGAAGCGATGGGATTCGCTATGCCGTCATCTTCAATAAACGAGCGACTACATCACCGAACTACGCCTACGGCATTCGATTACAAATCGATGAACTCTTTGATTCAGATGCGATTGATTGGCCGACCGATCTCATTGATCCTTGCGCCAACCCATTCGACCTTACGGGCGATGGCGTTATCAACTTCTTTGATTTCTCCGTCATCCTGAGCATGATGGGCCAAGAGTGTGATGATTGCGATAACTGCCCTGCAGATTTCGTTCCCGATTGCCGAATCAACTTCTTCGATGTGTCCGCGTTGCTGCAGGCGTATCTTGAGGCGAACGGTTAATTGCCCGTGATTGAAGAATCCAAAGTGCATCTAAAATGTTTTGAATGCTATCGTTTGGCATGAAACCTGAATCAATCCTCGAAACCGTTCTCTACGCCAACAGCCTCGAAGAAGCCGCGTGGTTTTATCATGAAGTGCTCGGGCTCGATATGCCTCATGCCCCCTCAGAACTGATGGGCATGTTCCGTGTTGATGACAATCATGTGCTGCTGATCTTCGATCCCAAGGTCTCTGATCGGCCCGGCAGGGATGTCCCATCGCATGGGGCAAGGGGCCCTGGGCATCTCGCACTGCGAATTCGAGATTCAGAATATCAGAAATGGCTTGATAAACTCTCTGAATTCGGCGTTGCCATCGAGAAAGAAATCATTTGGGAGCGAGAATATTTGGCCAAATCGATTTATGTCCGAGACCCCTCTGGGAACTCAATAGAGCTGATTACAGAGGATATTTGGCGTTGATTCACACTAAACAAGCAGCATTTGCGCTCAGTGTCCAAGATGTTTTACTCAAATTTTGAATTAGACCTTGGCTCTTTTTTCATCCTATGAGAAAATAGTATTCACAATCAGCCAAGGCCTGTGTGGATGCTCGAGGGATCATCCGCTCGCCTTGGCTGATTGCTTTTTGCTCTCAGAATAATCAAGCAAACACAACCTAGACTCAACCATGAAATATACACGATCACTGCAAACACGCTCACTCGGTACATTCCTTCTGGCATCTCTGATTATGCTCCCCGCGTGCTCCGATTCTGACGCAGACAATACTATTGCGAGACCAGCGTTTGAAGCTGACACAGACTACTTGGATGATCTCGCCCAAGAGCAAGGCATCGAGACCCAGCAAGCCGACGAAGAGTCGATTGAAGAACCTGCCCCGCGCGTCTCGAATATCGAGGCTCCAGTAGAAAAGGAGTACGCTGACGAAGAGCGAGAGTGGGTCAAAGAGGGAGGGTCCAAGTCTTTACTCGGACGCTCACGCGATAAAGCGAAAACACTGCGGGACCAGCTCCAAGGCTCAACTGAACCAGAGAAGGGTTTGGCCAACACGATTTATGACGAGGAATACGCACAGGCCAGCGGGTTCGCGTGGGACATGCCCGAGGACTGGCGGATGGCGGTGCCGAGCACCGGCAGATTCGCCGAGATGTACATCCGAAATCAACTCGGCAACGCATCGGTCGCGTTCACCAAAGAAACTGATTCGGTCTCTCAGATTAAACGAGCACTCCAGTTTTCGATTACCGACACCTTCACTGGGCGATCATCGGCCAAGGTGAAAACCAGAGAGGTCAAGGGATACAAGGTGACGAGCTTTGATCTTGAAGGCACCTACATCGATCCGGGCGCCAAGGGCACAAGCAACGGCAACCCGTTCTATGCCATCCACGCGGTGGTCATTGAACTCCCTACAACAAAGATAATGATCAAGCTCTGGGGCCCGTCTGACACGGTTGCTCAAAGTATTGGCAAGTTTGATGCGATGATCGATACGATGTACGAACGCTGATCTACACTTCCACTTGGATTCAACCCTCCCATCATGTGCTTCTGGAGCTGCTGTGACGACACCTTGTCCGATCTGCGATCACCAATCAGAACCGATCGGACGAATCGTCCACAACCACCCGACAGCCGTGGCTGGTGTGCCGATTGACTTGAGCGAGACTGAGTTCACCATGCAAAGGTGCACACACTGCGCCTTGCAGTTTAAGAATCCACAGATTCCGATGGATGCTTTGGTGGATTGCTATACCAAAGCTTCAAGCGATAATTGGGAGCATGAGCCTGAGCCTCGCAAGCGAAGATTCGACGATCTCGCAAGGTGCATCTCAACGAACGCATCTGGGAAACGAGTTCTTGATGTTGGATGTGCAAACGGTGCATTGCTGAGCTATCTACACAGCCTTGATTCGAGCTGGGAGTGCTTTGGGCTCGAACCCGGCGAGGCTGCCGCTGAGACTGCAACTGAGCGGGGCATTACCATCTTGGGTTCTTTGTTTGACGATCTCGTTCCGAACAATCCGGAGCATCAGTTTGATGTCATCATCGCGATTGATGTGCTTGAGCATCTTGTTGATCCCAATGCGTTCATGGAACATGTTGCTTGCCATCTCAAGCCAGCGGGCATCTTTGTTGCGCTGACCGGCGACACCAACGCCTGGGGCTGGAAGCTCCAGAAGCAACGCTATTGGTACTGTAATCTGCCCGAGCATGTAGTTTTCTATTGCCGGCCGACGATCGAGCATTTCGCGAAACTGCTTGATCTCGATCTCGTTGAATACACACCACTGAGCCATATGCGATCGAAGCCGCACCGTGTAGTTCGTGATTTTCTGAGAAATACATTCTGGGGAATCGCCTGGCGATTGAGAGGCTTTGGGCTCCCACCATTGAAACGCCATCTCGACAATACCACGCCACCGGGATGGCTCTCACACAAAGACCACATGCTCTTTGTGCTACGCTCAAGATGTTAACCGAGCTTGTGTCGTGGGAAGAGAAGATTTCACCACAGAGCACGCGGAGCACACAGAGAAAAAGACAGAGGGAAGAACGAATAGAAAAAAGAGGGTTGGGTGCGCTGCCTTTCGGGTCAGAACAGGGCACCTGTTCAACTCAGGGTCTTAGGGCTGCGGTATCGTCCGGGAAGACTTCGTGCAGATTCTTGCATGCAAGTTCCAATGTATCATTCTTCGCCCCGATGCTCCGCCCGGTATAGGCCTGCGTTGCGTAGTACGCAAGCCGCCCGATCTGATGCTTGATTGGTCGCCGGCGTAGCTTTGGGTACCGCTCATCGAGCAACTCGCGTTCGCTCGCGTAGATATCATCCCATGATTCGCCTTTGGCGTCTTCGTGGACACGGTGCACGCCGATGTATCGCTTGATGCGGACGCACTTGGTCGCGGGGATCAAGCGGTACCACAGATCGGTATCCATTGTGCATTGGAGATTCATATCCAACCCACCGACCCGGTTGAACAACTCGCGTTTGAAAAAAGTGCTTGGCTGGTGAGATCGCAGATACCCATGATGCACCCACCACCTGCCTGGGCCGGCCCGGCGATCGCAGCGAATGATGGTTGACTCGGCATCAACAATCACCGTGTTGCCTTCGACGAGCCCGATCTCTTCGTCGGCTGCGAATCGTTCGCGGATGGCATAGATCGCGCCCGGCAAGATCGCATCGTCGGAGTTGATCCAGTTGATGACATCGCCTGTCACACGAGAAAACCCGTCGGCGATCGCATGAGACTGACCGCTGTCGGGTTTGGATTGCCAGTGATCGATTTCCGAAGCATACTTCTCGATGATCTCGACTGATCCATCGGTCGAGCCGCCGTCGAGGACGATGAACTCGTGGATCTGATCGCGTTGATCGAGAATGCTGGAGATGGCTTCCTCCAAGAACTGAGCTTGGTTGAAGCTGGGCATCACGATGGAAACGGTAGGCTTGGGCATTTTTTGATTCTGGTAGAACGGGCTTCCAGCCCGTTTCTTGATGATGTGATGTCTCAAAGAAACGGGCTGGAAGTCCGTTCTACTGAAGAAAAACTTTAGCTCACGCCGAGGAGATCGATCTCGAAGATCAGGTCGGCCTTGGGTGGGATCGCTCCGCCAGCGCCGGCTTCGCCATACGCTTTCATGTACGGAATGGTGAGCTTGCGCTTGCCGCCGACCTTCATGCCCGGGATACCTTCTTGCCAGCCCTGGATCAGATTACCGAGTGGGAAGTTGATCGAGTCGCCGCCGTGGGATGAATCAAAGACGGTGCCGTCCATGAGTTCGCCCTTGTAGTGAACATTGACGGTCGCGCCAGGCTGGCATTCGTCGCCTTCGCCAACGGCGAGGTCTTCGATGATGATTTCTGTGATTGGTTCGCTCATGATGAGTTCCTTTCGGTGGTGATTTGAAGTGCTTTCTATGGTAGACCCGAGACCAAGAATATTCCGAATCTTCAACGAGCCGCGACCGTAAGGGAGTGGTCTTTTCTTGTGCAAACTCCAAAGACCGCTCCCTTACGGTCGCGGCTCGTCAGAGGTCAAAATAGTCATTGACATACTCGGGGATTGACTCGGCTTTGGTCAGTTTCACGACATCGAGGAGCCTCAAGAGGTCTCGCTGGTTCTTTTCTTCGATCGACGCCACATCAAGTTCGTCATCATCAAGCGTACGGAGATAGCGATACCGCCCTCGTCCTCCGGTTTCTGAACGGATGCTGGTGAGTTCGATCGCGCCAAGCTGGGCGAGCCGGATCAGGCAGTAGTCCATGATCCCGCCGCCCATGCCGTGGGCGTGCCCTTTGCCCACGACCGCCAATCGCAGATCATCGTCGTCAAAATCATCTTCGATAAACCGCGCTTCGATCGCGCTCATGACGGACATCAGCAGATCAGCACTCGGATTCTGCCAGCGGATGAACTCTTGCTGGATCGCCAGATCATCCTGGCAATAGAGCATCTCACAGATGGAATCCTTGCCATCACGACCGGCCCGCCCGACCTCTTGGTGGTACGCCTCGATCGACGCCGGGATTTGCCCGTGCACGATGTATCGCAGGTCCGGCTTATCGACACCCATCCCGAACGCGTTGGTGGCGAAGAGAATCAAGCCATCATCAGGTCCGGCTTCGATGAATCGGTTGTACACCCGCGAGCGTTCTCTCGGCGGGAGCTTCCCATGATAAATCTCGATCTCACGACCGGGCATCGCTTCTTGCAGCCGATCCGCCATCTGCTCAAGGTTCTTAATCAGTGTAAAATACACGATCCCGGTTGCATTAGTCCTGCTGGCAATCGTCTTGATATGTTCGATCTTCTCGCCATCATCCCAGACAATACTCGAACTCAGCTTGAGGTTCGGGCGATCAACCGGCGCCGCAAACAAAGGCATCTCGTCGATATCCAGATTCAACACCGTACGAATATCTTCGCGCACAGGCTTGGTCGCTGTCGCGGTCAGTGCGATCGTGATCGGATCACCAAGCTGCTTGCGGAACTCGCCGATCTTCTGATACGCCGGGCGGAGGTCATGCCCCCACTTGGTGACGCAATGGCATTCGTCGATCGCCAGAAGATTCACGCCGCCGGGTACCTGATCGAGCGCTTCGCGGAAATCTGGTTTCTCCATGCGCTCAGGGGTGGCATAGAAAAGTTCGTAGTCGCCGGCTGCGAGTTTCTTGTATCGCTTGAGCCGCTCTTGCTTACGGACGGTCGAGTTGACATACGAAGCTTTGATGCCCTTCTTGCGAAGGGCCGCGACCTGATCTTCCATCAACGCGATCAAAGGCGAGAACACCAACCCCACGCCCTTTCCACCCGACTCTTCCCGCATCGCAATCGCAGGCAGTTGGAAGCACAATGATTTGCCCGAGCCGGTGGGCATGACAACGAGGGCATCGCCGCCATCCATCACCCGATCAATGATCTCCTGCTGAAGCGGGCGGAGTGATTCGAGCCCGAATCTAGACTGGAGCATGGTTTGGAGGTCTGTTTCATTCATGGGAGGGGTGATTATTGCCCTCAAACTTGTTCAATTTGCTTGTGCCCAAATAATCGGCTAGGCTTTGTCTGTTCTTGGTGCCCGGGGATTTGTTTCTATCCGGGTGAAAAGGGAAGTGCGGTGAAAAGCCGCCGCGGACGCGCCGCCGTAATGGGTTGTGATGTCTGCTCTGTG
>JAESSR010000257.1 GCA_016764015.1 Phycisphaerales bacterium | reverse complement strand
TGATCCGACCAGATGTGCATTTGGTGGTTGAACACTCGACCGGGCGCGAACTGAGCAGCGCAGGTCCGGGTGATACAGCCGTCGTGTTCGATTTCGCACGGTACCGCAGAAGCTCGATCACCACCGCCCGCGCCCTCGAACAGCTCGGCGTCACCATCGTCGCCATCACCGACGGCCCACTCTCCCCACTCGCCTCGCTCACCCAACACTGGTGCGAACTCAAAATCCCAGCCGTAGGCCCGTTCGATAGCTCGATCCCCGCGGTGATGGCCGCTGAACTCCTCGTCGCCCAAGTCGTCCACCAACTCGGCGACCAAGCCCGCCAACGGATCGACCGTTTAGAGTCCCTCTGGCAAGCCACCGACACCTTCCTCAACTACACACCAAGACCAGATCGGTAATGAGTGAACCAAATCTTCAGATCCCTCCTTCGACCGTCTTCGGCGAAGGAGGTCTTCTCTTAATACAAAAACAGATCCCCTGCTATTTCTTCTTAGAGAATACATGTCCAAAATTATATCTCCACTGCAAGGCAAACGACATCCCAATCATGCCATCCAAATTGCTCCGAAGAAAGCGTTCCCACTCATTGTCATTCGGGTATCTGCCAAAATCTTTATGATTCTCTATTACCCAATTATCTGCCGCATTCACCACTGCCAACCAACGAGGAGTCGAATCTTTGATCTTGTTTAGTCGCTCGATGAAATCCGTCGAATATGGTTCCTTGCCCTCGCGAATTTTCTTCTTGTTTGATTTGTCAAGTTTATCTACAATCTGATCAATATTCGTATCAATCACACTGTCATCCAAATCATCAGACAAAACACTCAAAATAGCTTTCGCTTCTCTGTCTTGTTGATTCGCGTGAACAAGAAACCGAACAACTTTTTTCAACTCCGAAACATCATCTTCTGCAAATGATTCACGACATTTTCTGGCTGTTCGACAAAGTCCTTGATCTGAGATTTGACTTCCAAAGAGGTACTTGTGATCGATGATCTGTATGCGCAATGGCGGATTATTCTTAGTTTCTTGATAGTTGGTAAGAAGTATAACTGCGTCGTGCTCATTTCCCAACAAACGCTCATAGGCAGAGAAAAAAGGTTCACTGGTACAATAATTTGTGGACGGAGATTTAACACCCAATTTGATCGCCGGAATATCAACTCCCTTTGCAGGATTAATCCGAAATGGAACAACTGAACTTTGGCTGTAGAACTTTTTTTCAAGAACCGCGACCAGAACCATCTCAATTACGCTTCCCAAACTCTTGCCATCAAGATTTGGCAAATATCCATTCTTGTGCAAAGTCGAATACCAATGCGGAATTTGTTCTCCTTTTCCCAAGCGTTTCAGAGTAGGCTCCAACGCATTCAATGATTTTCCGCCATTGAGTGCTTTGTTTACCTCCAGAACAATATCCCCAAGCCTTGATTGAATATCCGTTCGTATTTCCTCTGGCGTATTCATATGTACAAACTCATTTGCGTATTTATCCGAGGGCTCACTGCCGCGATCTCAATCCCTTCGGACATAACTGTTTTTTGAATCGCCCATTTGGCCAATGGCGGCGGAACGGCATTACCAAAGAGGCCGTACTGATTAAACGGAGTTGCGATGGAACAATGGCTATCTGGAAACCCTTGCAACCGGGCATATTCCACATTTGTTAATCGACGATAGCGATCTGTTATTTGATATCGCTCATAATGCCGACTATGTGATGCTGTCAATGTGGGCGCGACCCCACGCGTTCCAAAAATTGAGTACCCCATCCGAGCTCCGCCTTTCTGGTTATATAAAACATGAACTCCATTGACCAACTTATCCACATGAATGCTCTCTTTTATCCTCTCGACTGTTGACTCATCCATGTAAAATTTTTCGTCAGGTTTTTTCTCTAAAATTGAATCCAAATACTTAAACTCTACCGAATCTGAAAACTCGTTCAAATCTTCAGCAAAAAAACGCCCCTTATAACACACTCCCCATGTATTAAAACTCTTCTTATGTTTATCTAACGGCTGCCAAGTTTGGCAATCTTTCAGGCGATCTATATCGCTTTGAAAAACACGCCTCAAATCAGATTCAGATGCCAACGAGATTCTTGCATCCTGGACACTACTCACCCTTGTTCCTGCGATGACCACCCTTTGCCGATTCTGAGGCAAACCAAACGCAGTGGCGTTTAGCAATCGCCATTCTACAAAATAATCTAGCTCCGATAAAGCCTGAAGGATCGTTGCAAAGTGATCCCCCTTTTCCATCGATAGTAATCGTTTGACATTCTCGAGCACAAACCATTTGGGACATCTATTTTTAATTACTGTGACAATTTCTTCAAAAAGTGTCCCTCTAGAATCACGCACGCCTTGTTTCTTACCCGCACTGCTAAAAGGCTGGCATGGGAAACCCGCGGTTAAAAGTTCGTGTTGTGGAATTTCTGAGTGAAGCGTTCTTATATCGCCACTCACAATCTCATTCGTTCCGAAAGCTTCTCGATAGACTTCGCATGACAGCGGATTCATGTCGTTTGCCCAAACAGTTTCAAACCCTAACGAATCACAAGCTAGTCGAAACCCACCAATGCCGCAAAACAATTCAACTGCCCGAATCCCGGTAGACTGTATTTCTGTTTGCCTATTGTCACTTTGTATATCAATCATTTTCACCCAACTTATGCTATCAATCTGATGTGAATTCCTCAGCTTGAATCTGGTTCACAAATTCCAAGGCACGCCTATAGTACACCAACTACTCAGGCATCATACCACTCCCCTTCCCCATTGACCTCCCCACCTCCCACGCCTACCATCACGACCCTCCGGATGGAAACCGGCGGCACTCAAGGATTTACACGATGAAAAACGATACACACCCAACCTACTACCCATCATGCAAGGTCTACTACAACGGCGAGGTCGTTATGACCGTCGGCGCGACCGTTCCTGAGCTTAAAGTCGATGTTTGGTCCGGCTCGCATCCATTCTTTACCGGCAAATCAGCGTTTGTTGACGCTGCTGGTCGTGTAGAGAAGTTCCAGAAGAAGTTCGCAGGCAACTACTTCCAGGCCAAGAAGAAATAATCAAATC
>JAESSR010000256.1 GCA_016764015.1 Phycisphaerales bacterium | reverse complement strand
GCGGCGAGCACAACAGGTGTTGAGAGTGGTACGCCTGCAAGATCGATGCTGAGCCTTGGTCGTGTGGGCATGAGCGATTGTAGGAGCATTGTTTCAGGGTAGTGACATAAGCAAGCAGAGACGCAATCACATGACTGATTCTCTTTGCCTAGAGCACTTTTGCACAAGAAATGCCGCAAGGCAATTCACCGTGCACAGAAAAAAAGGCTCTCGGTTTGGAGCCTTTCGGTAATCAATTTTGCTTGCGTACCTGATCGGTATACACATCTCGGCCCGTCACATGGAACAAGGTGTTCCACTGGGCATCGTGGTGTTCGTATTTGTGAAGTTCCGCGTACTCGGCTTGGTTCTTGAGATCGATCTTGCGGGTCACCTTGCGCATCTCTTTATCGGTATACGAATCTGCAAAGGCGACATCCTCCGGATAGAGATCGAGAAAACGATCCCAGAATGTATCCATATGCTTCTTGTGCCAGCGGATGCGCTGGTTGTTGGCCAACGACCATTCGACATCGTCTGCAAACTGAGCAAGGTCATCAGCGAGTTCAAAGGCCATCAGCTGCGTGTCAGGATCAACCGACCCTGCATCACGCAATGCCTTGGCGTAGCGATCGGCACGGTAAGCAAGGTTATTCACTTCGTTATAGGTGAGGATCAATCGCTTGAACGCTGGGCCTCGCATCGCGGTATGTGCCCGGCGTTCTGTCCGATCTATTTCTTGGATCGTGCCGCAACCTACCAGTGAGCCGGCGGTGATGACAAGCCCAAGGGCCAATACGCATGTTCTTTTCATGGACATCTCGGTTCTCCAATCGCCAACGGACGGTATCTGAATCTTAGTATACGGCATAATCGTATCGAAACGGTTAGAAATTTGCTTCGATCCCGCTTGTCTCCATCAGCGTTTTAAAGGACTCGCTGAAGACGAAGTTCTCTTCGGGGTATTCAACGCCGCCCATATTCTGGTCTAAGTGGCTAAAAAGCAGGTCAATCTGTCCGATAACCTCTGCTTTGCCTTGACCAGTTGCCGATGGCTCGATGAGCTCAACAATGCCTTTGGTCGAGGCGCCAGCCGGTGTCATCTGCTCGATCGTTGCGGTATAGCGCAATGTGCACCCTGGTGTTGCATCGCGGGTGATGACCGCCTTGGAGACCTTCGCAAGCACAACTTTTTCTTGAAAATCTTCTGCGTGCCCGACAAGCACGCCTGCGGTCTGGGCCATGCCTTCAACGATCAACGACATGGGCATCACCGGCATCGCTTTGCGCGTCGCGGTCGATGGAAAATGATCGTGGAGATGCTCCTCAGCCATCGAGATTTGCTTGATCGCAACCATGCGCTCTTTGGGCACCAGCTCGACTATCCGATCAATCCACATCCATCGCATGTTGAACCCTCATGGATCAGTTTAAATCAATGACTGATTAGGCGGCTTGGAGTTTCTGATCACAGAAGGTGACCAGCGCATCGACTGTGAAAATCTTGGCAACATTCTCGACCGATGGATCGGCTTCGAGATTCGCAAGATCAAAGTGAGGCACGCGCTCTTTGAGCAGTTCCAAACCCTTCGCCGTGATCTCGCCGTCTTCGACATACTCCGGGTCTTGGGCGATGCCCTCAGGAAAAAGCTCGCCCTGCTCGATCTTGAATCCAAACTCTTGTTCGAGCTTGAAGGAGATATCAAGGATATCAATGGACTCAGCGCCGAGATCACCGATCAGGGTGGCTTCGTTGGTCACTTCGTCGTCATCAACCGCAAGGGCGTCAACAAGGATTTCTTGGATTTTATCGAAGATTTCGGATCGTTCCATAGCGGCGGATCTCACATGCAAATCGGTCATGGTTTGTGGGTGTGCACCCGTTTATTCAAGCGAACTATAGCCCGTCCTAACGGATGAGTCGCACTTGGAATGCGAACCACCCTCATCGACAGACTATGCCGAAGATCAGTCGAAAAATACTAAAACTTGATTACAATCAGATACTCGGCGATTTACAGCTATTCCTCTTTCGGTGAAGGTGGCCTCGGAACAGGAATCGGGGCGGGCACACTACCCGCACGAATGGGTTTTGAAGGCTCAGTTGGTTTTATTGGAGGTGGAGGAGGTTTCGACCCCTTTGTCCCTTTATCTTTACTCATCACAACTTGCCTTTCTCAAACAGATATGCTTCCAGCAAAAACGGCTAAAAACACGACACCAAATGCAAAAAATATTGTTGACAACAAATTGCATACATCGATATAGACGGGTTTCTTCAGCTTGCCCTGTAGCGCAGCCGCCTCACTTCGCCATTGATTAAAATTCTTGCTCGCAGCAGTATCAATTGCTTCTCGATGTTCTTCATAGCTCTTCGCTGATAACCAAATATTCAATATCACAACCACTATTGAAGAACCAAACAAAATCCACGACACAAGTACCCAGCATGAATTAAAAGTCCACCCTGAACCAATCAACACACTCAGCATAGTCATTGACAAACCCAGCGAACCGCCAGACATCGTCATGATCCATCTATCTAGGTCTCGGTGAGCTTCCTGCTTCCTATCTATCAGCATTCGTCGCTCGTCAAGATAAGCCTGATAGCTCGATTCATCACTCTCAGAAGAGTTGTCTACATTAGGTACCGTCTGTTTTATACTACTGCCTTCCATGGAAACAGTATATCACAGTCTGGCAAGCCTTGCCGCTATTTCTTGTTCAATCAGGGCATCAAACATTGGCCCAAGATCGCCTTCGTCAAGGATCTTGTTCTTGTTGAACTTGATGTCGAGGCGTTGATCGGCGACGATGTTGTCTTGGTACCGGTAGACCCGGATTTTTTCGGATCGCCCACCTGTCCCGATCTGGCTATTCCTGCTCTCTGTCCGCTCGGCTTCGATCTTCTGGCGTTCGATCTCGTACACCCTGGCTGTGAGTAGCCGTTTGGCTTTTTCGCGGTTTTGGGCTTGGGACTTGGTTTCCTGCATCCGTACTTCGACCCCAGTGGGTTTGTGGATCATATGGACAGCCGTCGCGACTTTGTTCACATTCTGCCCGCCCGGGCCTTGAGCAGTCGTGATGTGTTCTTCGACATCGCTCGACCAATCGATATTGACCTCCACGGCTTCGGGCTCAGGGAGCACCGCGACAGTACAGGTGCTCGTATGGACTCG
>JAESSR010000255.1 GCA_016764015.1 Phycisphaerales bacterium | reverse complement strand
TTTGGCGGTGTCGGCTGCGCTCTGGAGCAGGGAGAGCACCTGTTGTGCGCTCTGGCGATTGATGTCGATCGCGAGGATCGAGGCTTGTTCTAGGATTTGTGCCCGGATGAGCTTAGCGGACTCGGCGGCGAAGTCAGTATCTTCGATTGATGAGAGTGAATCGGTGAGGTTGATGAGTTCGTCAGAGAGAACAGATTGTTTGGAATCGATCTCGTTGAGGGAGTTGCCGATGATGGCACGCTTGGTTGCGACGCTATCGACGCTGTTCTTGGCTATTTTTTGGGCGGCTTCTGGGTCCTCGAACGCGAGGGTTGCGAGCGAGTTCAAGCCTTCCGCGATCGAGCCGACGCGGTATTCACTGAGGATGGTTTGCCCTTTGAATGTGGTGGTGGTCGCGATGCGATCGATGGATTCAAGAACGGATTCGATTTCGAGCTTGATGGCGTCTTGCTCTTCTTGCGAGTTGCCCGCAAGATTTGCAGCCTGGACAACGAGCCCGTTGAGTTCTTCGAGTTGCTCGCTGATGACTGAGAGTCCGCCCTCTTTGGCGCCCAGGAACGATGCGTTCCTGTTGAGCCCTTTGATCTCTGCTTCGATGGAATAGATGCGGACCTTGTGCTGTGTCGCTGCGATCATGCCTGAGGGATCGTCGGAGGCGCGGTTGATCTTCTTGCCTGTGGCGAGGCGTTCGTAGGACTGGGCGATCTGAGCCTGGTTCTGCTCAAGCTGGCGGAGTCCGAAGTTGAAGTTGGCGAAGCTGCCGATTCTCATACTGATGTAATCGGACGAAAGAATACGCCAAAGAAGTGTAAGGTGTTGATTTTGTTTGATTTGCAACCCGCCTGATTTGGCGGGTAATCCGGCAGGCCGGGCTGAGTCTGACGGCTCTGATGGGTGGCCCAACGGAGCATTCTTATGCTCCTTTGGGATCGAAAGTGGATGGTATTGAACCCGTCGGAGCCGAAGACGGCTCCGACGGGGCACCCAGAGAAGAACGCATCGAGCCTCAGCACGACCGAGCAGTGTATAGAATGAACCATGACCCCGAATCAGCACGAGTTTGACCAAGACTGGGACTTATCTGAGGGACTTGATCCTGATGGGCCTTCGGCTGTGGATTTGGACCGGTTTGGGTCTGAGATTGATCCCTGCCCGCATTGCGGCGAAATGATTTATGACCAAGCAGAGATATGCCCCAAATGTGGGTGGTATCTGGGCGAAGTACCCAAATCCGTGTCGCTGTGGGTTGTTGCTGGGGTCTTTGGTCTCATCGCGCTCTTTGTGTGGATGATGATCTAATACGGATGATCGCTGATCTTTGTTCGTCTTTTTGTAGGCAACTCAATCGTTTGGGTGGGTATTCAATTCAGCGTTATCTGGCGATTGGGTGCGATGGGGGCATCCGTTGGCGTTGGAGGCTCGTATAGTGATGGGGTCGACGCTGGGCAGATATGCTCGGTGGTGGGGTTTTTTACGCAATCTACTTGTTCATAAGAAGGTCTATGCCCGCAGTGTGCTTGTCATGTGTGTCATGCGTGTCAGCGGCGGCCTATGAAATAAGCTGGAGCTTTGTATGTCGATCGTTCGCAGAGGAGTTCAAATCATGTCGCAGTCAAGCCGAAGAGCTTTCACACTTATTGAGTTGTTGGTGGTCATCGGGATCATCGCGTTGCTTGTTGCCATCCTGCTGCCAGCGCTGAATAGCGCCCGCCAGGCGGGGCTCAAATCGAGCACACAGAATATGCTCAACGCGTTTACTAATGCGTCGAGCTCCTTCGCCAATGACAACGGCTCACGGATGCCCGGGTTTTTCTCCGCCTTCGAGATGGGCAGCGAAGACAATTGGGATTCTGGGAGCAACTCAGGCGCCGGGATGTCTGCGATGGAGAATGTGATGATTGATCTGGGCGGGAGCGATGCCGTGCTCGGGCGCGACGGCGATATTGGCGTGCCTCGTGCAGATGCGGTCAGTGGGATCATCGCGATCGCGCCATTTGTAGGTGATTCGAACAATCCGGCATTGATCGTCAATATTAATCTGATTGGTTCGTCCGGTGCGTACTTCGCGCCCGACAAGAAGTTTGTCAAGACAATGGATCATAACAGTTTTCAGCAGCTCGGCGGTGCCAATGACGGGCAACAGTTCATGCCCGATGTTGTTGATGCCTTTGGCAACCCGCTGCTGGTATGGGTCAAGGATGAAACCTCACGCGGCTCGATTGATCCGGATGTAGCGGGCGGCGCCAATAATGTGTACAAACAGTTTGCATCGATGAACTCCGATGGAAGCGATCCTTTCTCTGGGCCAGCATGGTTCTATCTCGCATCCAATGAAACATTCTTTGGCGGAGGCGCAACCAATGTGGGTGACTCAGCGGTCAATCAGGGCGTGCTGAGTTCGCTCGGGCCAATGCGCCCCGGCAATCCGCCGATGGATGTCCCCGAGTTCGATCGGATTCGTACACTTGTCACAATTCTGGCAAGCCCATCGTATTATGTGCTCGAAACAGGCGAATCGCTCGGCGGGCTCGGTGCACCGGGCGGTGTGGACTTCGAAGAAATTTATCCTGCTCGCGCGAGAGGACGATTGATCGTTCAGTCCGCGGGCATCGATGGTGTCTACTTCGGCGCCGATGATCAAGGCTGGAAAGCGAATGCCCATACCCAGGGCGCAGAATACCGCTTGGACTTTGGCAACAACTACAAGCTCCAGACCAATCGACGGATTACCGACGAGGACGGCAAGGCGATCACCGAAGATATAGCGAGCGACTTTGATGACATCAGCAGCACGATCAACTGATCGGCTAAAGAAATAGACATACCCAAGGCAGCTCCGCACCACGCGGGGCTGTTTTTTTCTTTAAACAACACGCACATTCGATACGAATCCCTGTGCAAGCGGCGCCCGATGCGCGTACAACAGATGTGTGAGATTCACTGATATTCAACGCGTTCGTATACGAGCACTCGGTGTGCTGGGCGCGATGGTCATCGGAACCCTCCTTGGTGTGAGTGTTCGTCTTGATATGATCCATGCGATGAGCTGGTTTGCGATTGCTTGCGGGTTGATCGCGTGCTCGATTCTCTTTGGACGCTTCTTTAGGCATCGGTTCCGCGCGTGCTTGTTGTTTCTGGGTGTTGTCGCGATCAGCA